>JAOZRQ010000162.1:11455-12586 GCA_029940115.1 Desulfobacterales bacterium | reverse complement strand
CACAAACTCATTAAACTCATAAACTCATCAAACTCATCAAACTCATCAAACTCATCAAACTCATTAAACTCACAAACTCATTAAACTTGATTCACATGGGAGCTGACAATGGCAATCTATGCAATTTGGAACAACAAAGGCGGCGTTGGAAAGAGCTATCTCACATTCCAAATCTCTTGTGAGTACGCCCGAACCCATCCGGATCAGAATGTGCTGGTGGTGGACCTCTGTCCCCAGGCAAATGCTTCCGGCATGCTTTTGGGCGGTATCATCAAAGGGGAGAATAATCTGTGGGATCTCGGCATACAGAATCCACCCAAGACGATTTCCGGATACATTGAAGACAGAATCCATAGCCCGTATGTCAGTCCTCGATCCGGAGCATCCTATCTCGTAAACGTGAGTCAGTTCAACAGACCTGTTCCTCAGAACTTGTATCTGATAACAGGTGACGACCAGTTGGAGATCCAAGGTGCTCGTGTGCTGAACGCGACAATGCCAGGTCCCCCGGAGGCATGGCGCATTGTCCATACTTGGATCAGCGATCTGATCGAAGATGTGAGATACCGCCTGAACCATGAGGGCTTCACGGTGTTCATTGATTGCAGTCCAAGTTTTTCAATATACACGGAACTGGCCATGACCGCTTCTGACCGGCTGATCATTCCGTTCTCCGCGGATGGATCATCAAAAAGAGCGATTCGGGCGGTCCTGGCCCTGTTGTATGGCGTCACCAAGCGACCGGGATCCCAGCAGTCCCAGTTTCATCTGAATTCCCAGCGCTTTCGTCTCTCTGTTCCCCAGATATACTGCTATGTCGGCAACCGGCTGACACAGTATCTGAAGTCCGCGGTCGCTTTCAGAACTGTTGTTCAGGAGATCGGCAATGAAATTTGGGACGTATGGCAGGGCCACTCAAATCTGTTCCATGTTCATCCCTCAGGGACCCCGATCCCAAATGGGGAGAGCGCATTCAGACGCATGTTTCAGTTTGAAAGCAGGGATGCGAACACGGCGTCTGTGGTCTCCAGCGCGCTCGGCATTCCGATTGCCCTGCTGAAAGCCGGGGAATACAAGGTGGTTCCCGGGGCGAACAGACCCTCCAGAGTGAACAAAAGTCAGTTGGACGAG
>JAOZRQ010000162.1:0-11355 GCA_029940115.1 Desulfobacterales bacterium | reverse complement strand
GCGACAAACATTCTTTTAAAGAAAGGAACTGCTTATGAAACTCACTGGCGCAAAAATCCTGATGGAAGTGCTGAAAGATGAAGGCGTTGACACGATTTTCGGATTCCCGGGTGGCGCGGTCATTGACATCTATGACGAGCTGGCCCGGACAGACATCCGGCATGTGCTGGTCCGACACGAACAGGGCGCGGTTCATGCGGCAGACGGCTACGCGAGGGCCGGGAGCCGGGTGGGGGTCTGTCTGGTGACATCGGGACCGGGCGCGACCAACACCGTGACCGGCATCGCGTCCGCTTACCTCGACTCCATCCCCATTGTCGTGTTCACTGGTCAGGTGCCCACGCAACTGATCGGAAACGACGCGTTTCAGGAGGTGGACATTGTCGGCATCACACGGCCGTGCACCAAGCACAATTTCCTTGTGCAACGAACAGAGGACTTGGGAAGAGTTGTCAAGGAGGCATTCTTTATCGCCCGATCGGGCCGCCCGGGTCCGGTTCTGGTGGATCTCCCGAAAAATGTGATGAACACCGCCACAGACTTCAAGATGCCCGGAGAAGTGAGCCTCAGGTCCTACAACCCGACCTACAATCCGAATGCCAAGCAGCTGAAACGGGTGGTGGATCTGATCATAGAGGCCGATAGACCCATGATTTTCGCTGGTGGCGGGGTGATTCTCTCAAAGGGATCCAAAGAACTCACGGAATTTGCCCGCAAGATACAGGCCCCTGTCACCACCTCGCTCATGGGACTCGGCGCGTTTCCCGGTTCGGACCCGCTCTGGCTCGGCATGATCGGGATGCACGGGACCTATCAGGCCAACTTGTGCACAGGCCAATGCGATCTGATGGTCTCCATTGGGGTCCGCTTTGATGACCGGGTGACCGGAAAGACCGACACATTCGCTTCCCAAGCGAAGATCGTGCATATTGACATTGATCCCACCTCCATACGCAAAAACGTCCCGGTCACGATTCCGGTGGTGGGGGACTGCAAGAGCGCGCTGGAACATCTGAACACCCTTCTCGACGAAACGGACTTGGGCAATCTCAAAAAGAAAAGAAAACCGTGGCTGGACCAGATCGTGGAATGGAAGAGCACAACACCCCTCGACTACAAGCAGGATGATCAGACAATCAAGCCGCAGTATGTTGTGGAGAAGCTTTTTGAGGTGAGCAAGGGGGAGGCGATCATCACCACCGAGGTGGGACAGAATCAGATGTGGGCGGCCCAGTATTATCATTTTGAAAAACCGAATCATTTCATCACCTCAGGGGGACTCGGGTGCATGGGATTCGGGCTTCCCGCGGCCATTGGCGCGCAGGCGGCCTGCCCGGACCGGCTGGTGGTGGACATTGCAGGAGACGGTAGCCTCCAGATGAACATCCAGGAGATGACCACCGCGGTGCAGCATGGCCTGCCGGTGAAGGTGGTGCTTCTGAACAACGGGTATCTCGGCATGGTGAGGCAGTGGCAGGAGCTGTTCTACGACAGGCGATATTCTTCGACCTGCCTCGACTGCGCGCCCGATTTTGTGAAGCTGGCAGAGGCTTACGGTGCGGTGGGCCTAAGAGCGGAACGGCCGGAGGATGTCGTGCCTGTGCTGAAAGAGGGCCTTTTCTCCCCCCACATGGTGATCATGGATTTCAGGGTCACCAAGGAGGAGAGTGTCTATCCGATGGTTCCGGCGGGCGCACCCATTACGGAAATGCTTTTGGTTTAGTCAGCACCTTGTTGCCTGTGGTTAGTGGTCAGTTGCCTGTTGTCCGTGGTCTCTTGCCCGTCATTTGTCTTTGTCGCAACGAACAACAGACAACCCACAACGAACAACTGACAACCCCACAACAACCAACAGACAACGAACAACTGACAACCCACAACTGACAAAAGGACGAAAAAGATGAAAGAAGAAAAACATGTGCTCTCCCTGCTGGTGGACAACGAACCGGGTGTCCTGTCGAGGATTGCCGGATTGTTCAGCGGGAGGGGCTACAACATTGAAAGCCTCTGCGTGGCTGAGACCATGGAAGCCGGGGTATCCCGGGTAACGATTGTGACCAAGGCGAATGAGCCGCTGGTGGAGCAGATCAAGAAGCAGTTGAACAAGCTGGTCAATGTGATCAAGGTCCATGAACTGACCGGCAATGCGTTTGTGAATCGGGAGATGCTCCTTATCAAGGTGTTTGCCAAACCTGAACATCGCGCGGAGATTCTGCGGATCGTGGATATCTTCAGATGCAAGGTGGTGGATGTGGGAAAGGAGCATTACACCATCGAAGTCACCGGAGATGAGGGCAAGATGGCCGCGATACTGAGTCTGCTGAAGCCCATCGGCATCAAGGAGATCGCCAGAACGGGGGCCATTGCGTTGTTTCGGGAACCCAAGTAGTAGAGGGTGCATCCCAAAAAAGCAGGAAACTTCTCGTTCCCAGGCTCCGCTTGGGAACGTATTCTCAGAGGCTCCGCCTCGTGTGTCTGACAGATGGATGAATCGGCGGGCTGAATAACAGATTATGGGATATGCAACGGCAGAGTTATTTTGCGGCATAGGGGGATTTCGCATGGCCTGCGACTTGTTGAATGTGAAAACCGTGTGGGCAAACGACATTTCCCCGAAATCATCCAGAGTTTACCGGGACAACTTCGGCGGGGATGTGCTCGTGGAAGGGGACATAAGGAAAGTGGCAAGCCATGTTCCCCCGCATGATCTGCTGACAGCGGGTTTTCCATGCCAGCCATTCAGTAGCGCGGGCCAGAAGAAGGGAATACACGACCCGAGAGGCACTCTTTTTCTGGACATCGTTGATATTCTGAAACGCAGAACTCCAAAATACTTTGTGTTGGAAAATGTCAGAAGAGTCCTTTCAATGCAGAACGGCTCGCATTTCGCGACGATTCTCGCCGAACTTGCGAGGCTTGACTATCTCATTGAATGGCGAATTGTCAACGGGGCTTGGCTCGGGCTTGCCCAGAACAGGGAACGCGTTTTCATCGTGGGAACCCGATCCGACATGACTGAGGGCATTCCCTGCATAAAGCTTGCCGACAGCAGGGAATTGGAGACATTTCTCCGGGAAAAGTATGACATGCTGATGAACTATGGGAATTGGAGGAAGATTTCCCGGCACGAGGAGAAATTCCCCTTTTGGGGAGTCGCTTTTCATGGCAGATTTACGGGATGGAACCCCGAATTCTTTTCAGAAGCCAAACCTTTGAAAACCTTGTTATCTGTTTTGCAACAGCAGGCGGACCGTTCTTTTGATTATACTGAGGAGACGCTTGAACGGATAAAAAAAAGCATGTTTGTCAACAAGTTTCAAAACTGTGTGCGGATTCTGTACAATCAAGGCGGCGGTGCCCGGATGGGATACACCGTGTTCGGCATTGACGGCATCGCCTCCACACTGACCGCCTCAACAAGCCGCCATTATGAACGCTATGAAATCAACGGCCGCTACCGGAGGCTGACAAATGTGGAATATGCGAGGCTCCAAGGATTCCCGGATCACCATTGCAAGACGGTGTCAGTTTATGATCAGTATGCGTTGTACGGAAATGCCGTTCCCCCGCCGATGGCAGGATGGGTGATACAAAAATTGTTATCCCTCGGGAATACAGAGGCCATCCGCATAGACCCGAATCTTGCTCGGGCCTACATCAATCGGGGACTTGCTTATGCAGACAAAGGCGAGCATGAAAAAGCCATTGCGGATCACACCGAGGCCATCCGCATAAACCCGAATCTTGTCGATGCTCACTTCAATCGGGGAAATGCCTATGCAGAGAAAGGCGAGCTGGACAAAGCCATTGCGAATTATACTGAGGTCATTCGCCTAAACCCGAATCATGCCAGGGCTTACACTAATCGGGGAGCTGCCTATGTAGAGAAAGGCGAACATGACAAGGCCATTGCGGATCACAACGAAGCCATCCGCCTAAATCCGAATGACGCCAAGGCTTACAACAATCGGGGCATTTCCTATCGAAACAAAGGTGAGCATGACAAAGCCATTGCGGATCACACTGAGGCCATCCGCCTAAATCCGAATCTTACCGAGGCTTACATCAATCGGGGAGTTGCCTACTTTGAAAAAGGCGAGCATGACAGAGCGTTTCTAGATGCCAAAAAAGCTTTTGAACTGAAACCTCACGACGAAATATGTCAAAAATTATTTCTATATCTGTTTATGAAACAGAAAACCAAACTTGAACCCTGATGAAAGGATTGAAGGATTCTCAAGATTCCGATCCATGCCCATTTTTGGCATCAGAGCCTGTTTTTGGAGAAAAGAAAATGCCAATGAAAGAAACACCAGACCGTCTTGAAAACAAATCTGCCCCATTGCCGTATGCCATCAAGCAGATCCAAATCCAAAATTACCACGGAATCAACGACACGCATATCAGCGGCCTTCCCGTTGACGCCCCATGGATTTTTCTCACCGGCGAAAACGCCTTCGGCAAGACCGCCGTGCTACAGGCATTGGTCATCGGACTTTACGGAGACAAGGACGGGAAGGTGACGCTGACGGATGAGGCGTGTGAAATCGGGGTTGAATTCAAAGATGGGGATCAGAGCCGGATAAACAATCTGAGACATCCAGATCAGAAGCGTTTTGCAAAGCTTGCCGCTTATGGCCCCTCAAGGCTTCTGATTCAGAGCCAGTTGGGAAAGAATGAGGAGGAAGGGAAAAGCAGGGTCACATACAGTCTGTTCAACGATGACGGCATCCTGCTCAATATCGAGTCGAGTCTTTCCAGATGGTATTTCAAGGAGAAGTTCAAGGGCAAATATGAGAACGTGAGGCGAACCTTGATCAGACTGCTACCCGGCATTTCGGACATGCAAATCGACGAGGATACGGATGAAATGTTTTATATTGAGAAAGAGCGTGAAGAAGATGGGGAGAGCTACGAACCACTGCCATTCAACAGACTCGCTTCGGGACATAAAAGCCTCATCGCGATGACAGGGGACATGATGTTACGATTGTTTGAGCAGCACCCTGACGAGGATAGACCGGAAAATCTCTCAGGAATTGTCATCATTGACGAGCTGGATCTTCATTCCCATCCCAGGTGGCAACGGGATCTGCCCATCCGGCTCTCAGAGGCTTTTCCGAAAGTTCAGTTTGTCGCGTCCACGCACAGTGCGATCCCATTTCTCGGCGCACCTGAGAATTCGGTTTTCTTGAAAGTCACAAGGGACAGGAAGGATGGAATTCAGCTCAGGAGAGTGGAGATCGACATTCGGAACTTGTTGCCAAACACGATTCTGACATCTCCCCTCTTTGATTTTGACGAACTGATTCCCCACGCCAACAATGATTTTTCAGAAATCAGGATAAGAAAGGCTTTCAATGCATACCAGTTAGGAAGGCTTTGAATAAATGAGCGCAGTGCGTCGGCTGACTTCAGCTTTCATCCTCGGAATTGATTCCGAGGCTTACGAGGTTCTACAAATGAAAGACATAGTGATAGACGTGGGACGGCAACTTGACGGCTTCACGTTCCGACTCAACCCTGAGAGCCGGATAAAAATGAGGGAGGAATTCCCTGACATGTCCCCGGCATCAGGAGTCTTCATCTCTTATGAGAACCGGCAAAATTTTGAGAAGATCGGCAAGGCTGTCTGGAAACATGTGGCCATGCTCTTGACCGGTCTTTCGGATTCCCAGATTGACGAATTCGCAAGATTCGTGTTCGTCAGTCCGGCAGACGGCAAGAAAATCTTTGATTATAACGGATTTCGGGGAGGCTGCCGACATGACAGCGGATTTTCAGGATGAAACGGATATTCCCGTCTCCGCAACCGATCCGGAATGGCAGAGCATATCCGTTTCATCCTTTTAATCCGTTGTCATATTCACGATCCTCTCCCCAAAATCCGTTATAATCAGTCAATATTCAATATTCAATTTACATAGGAGAATCCATGGCACTTGTGACTCTCAAGACCGAAGGAAAAATGGCGATCATCAAGCTGGACAACGGGGTCACCAACCCGATAGGTCCAGAATTGATACTTGAACTTTCAACCGTGCTAAAACAGGTGAAAAGCGAATGCAATGGCATGGTATTGGCCGGAGGGCAGAAGTTTTTCTCAATCGGATTTGACCTGCCCCGCCTGCTGAAGCTTGATCGACCCGACATGTCCGATTTCTTCTACGGCTTTCAGCAAGCCTTGCTCGACCTGTTCACCCTCCCGATGCCCACAATTTGCGCCATTGCAGGCCATGCGGTCGCAGGTGGCAGCATATTGGCTTTGGGATGTGATTATCGTATTGCCGGCCATGAGAAGACAAAGCTCGGGCTGAATGAAGTCAGGCTCGGTATTCCTGTCCCTTATTTGGCAGACCTGATTTTGCGGAACATCGTCGAAGATCGGATTGCAAATGACCTGCTCTACCGGGGAGAGTTTTTGGAATCATCCGAGGCCGTGGGGATAGGGCTTGTTGATGATCTCTTTTCCAACGAAATGGTTGAGGAGGAGGCGGTAAACAGGGTTTCCGAGATGTCTTCCTTGCCGCCGGAGGCGTTTGCGGCGATAAAGGAGAATCGGGTTGAAGCGATCCGAATACGGTATGAAAAAAATTTCAGAGTGAAAAACGAGCGATTTTTGGAACTATGGTTCAGTCCGCCCACTCAAAGGTTGCTCCATGAAGCAGGAAAGAAGTTTTAGCAATTGTGACCTAATAAGATTCCCATTTCAGAAGAACCAAACTCTTGCTCTCAATCTTAAATTTGCTCCTGCTCCTGCTCTTAATCGGATGGACGCGAGCAAGATTAAGAGCAAGAAAAATGGGAAAGTTGTTCAGTCACATGTCCTTGGCAATTATCCGAAAAGTTTGTAGTCCCGCCTCTCGGCGGTGCCACACCGCCGAGAGGCGGAACTACGAACTTTTCATAATCAGAAGGAGAGGCAGTTTATGAAAAAATGGCATGAACTTGGCGAGAGACTCAGACGTTACATCAATACTGCGACTTTCCCTGTGGCAGTCCGTTTTCTGGCCAGTGAGGCGGATATCCCTGAGGGCATCCGAAAGCCTTCAGCGGATCTGAAAGTGAAAATCGCCCACTGCCAAGCCGCATCCATCGCTCGCAGGTATGGCTGGACCTTGGCCATGACGGTGGATGACTTGGGGTGTGCGATTTCGGGCCATACCTATGGCTGGAAACCGGCTGACAAGGAAGGGGCCGCAAATTTTCTCACGCGGATGAATTACGCGGCCGACAGGACGTCGGCCCTGAACATCCTTGAATCTTTTAAAACGCTGGAACCGGAGAAGTACAGAGCCGTGGTCTATTCTCCCCTGGAACGGACTCGGGTGGAGCCGGATGTGGTTCTGATCTATCTGAACCCTGCCCAACTGATGCGCTGTCTCCACGGAACCAGCAATCATGCCGGCCAACCTGTCACCTGTTCCCATTCCGGCCGGGCCGCATCATGCACTGAGGGGGTGTTGGGTGCGTTCCTTGATCAGACCCCCAAAGTCGTCGTGCCCGGGAACGGAGACCGCGTCTGGGCGGGTACGCAGGATCATGAGATGGTCTATACCTTGCCGGGTTCTCATTTGGAAGACATGGTTCAGGGTCTTGAGAAAACTCACGAAAGAGGAATCCGGTATCCGATCCCGACTTACCTGAAGTATCAGCCCGAGGTGGGGCTTGCGCTTCCGCTGATTGATATCTTCACGAAGTAAGGGTTAAGGGTTAAGGCGTTAAGGGTTAAGGCGTTTCGATTCCGTGGTTCAACGGCAGAGTAGCGGAATCATAATCCCTTGCTTAAAGGTTCAGTTCGTAGTTCCGCCTTTAGGCGGCGTTGCACCGCCTAAAGGCGGAACTACAAACTGGGGACTCCGGACAAAGATTATGCTGAAGTCTCTGGAACCAGTCACATTCAATTGGAAAACGATTTTGAGAATATTGCCAATAAACTTGGATGACCTGATTCACGCCCGTTCTGTGGAATCGGTACGGCGGGAGTTTAAGAAAACGTGGTCCGATCAGACGCTGGATCAGGTGATTCGCTCGATCTGCGCGTTTGCCAATGACTTTTTCAATCTCAACGGCGGATACATTGTTGTCGGCATTGAGGAGAGAGAGGGACTTCCCGTACTCCCGTCCGAAGGGCTGGAAAACCAGAATTTGGACAGGATGCAAATGGAGATTCGCGGGCATTGCAGGCGGATTGAGCCTGAATACCAACCTGTCATGTCTCCTGAAATATATCAGGGGAAGCATATTCTGGTGATATGGGTTCCGGCAGGGGATCTGAGACCTTATCATGCGCCTGAAAAGCTGAGAATAAGAGATCCGAAACAACATTACTATGTCCGGCTGGGGAATCAGACCACAGAGGCCAGAGGAGAGATTCTTACCCAGTTGATGCAGACGACGGCAAAGATCCCTTTTGATGACCGCAGAAATCTTCTCGGAGCCACAGTGGATGCCCTCTCCGAAAGCATCGTCAGAAATTTTTTGTCAGATGTCAAGAGTGATCTGGTCGCGGCGGGAGTGAGAATTTCAGGTATGGAATTATATCGCTCCCTTCGGGTTTTAGCCCGGATAAACGGCCATGAAGTTCCGAAAAACATTGCATTGTTATTCTTCACGAACGACCCGGAGCAATTTTTCCCGGGAGCAAGAATCGAAATCGTTCAGTTCGGAGAAGACGCAGGTGGTGATCTGCTTGAGGAGAAGGTGTTCCGGGGGCCTGTGCAGCTGCAAATCCGTCAGACATTGAATTATCTGAATGGGTTCAGCACAACCATGATCAGAAAAGTCCCCAATCAGGCGGAAGCCCATATGGCTGTGACGTTCCCTTATGAGGCAATGGAGGAGGCGGTGGTGAATGCGACATATCACCGAAGCTACGAAGGGGTTCCGGAGCCGGTCAAGATCTATCTGTATCCCTCTCGGATGGAAGTTATCAGCTACCCGGGGCCCATGCCGGGCATAGAGAAGCATCACTTCCGACAAGGGAGTTCAACCCCGCCGGTTCCGAATCGCAACCGGCGCATCGGAGAATTTCTGAAAGACCTGAGACTGGCCGAAGGGCGCGGCACAGGGATTCCGAAAATTCGTCGGAAGATGAGCGAGAACGGTTCCCCCGATCCGGTATTCGAGTTTGACGAATCCCGCTCTTATTTTCGGGTGACTCTGCCAGCCCATCCCGAGTACATTGTCATCCATGCGTTAAGAGAAAGCGCACACCTGTGGGCTGTGGGAGAACGTCAGAAAGCCCTCGCCAATCTCGAAGCGGCCTCTATTCGTGTTCCCAAGTCCGGTGCCCTATTCGCGCAGACGATAGAGTATCTGGCCAAACTCGGTGAACCTCTCCAAGCCAAAAAGGTGTTTGAAGCTGTTGAAGCGGATCCGACGATAACCGGTCGCCATCTCCCGTATATTGCCATGGCGAAGATGCTTATTGATGAACGGGATACCAGGAACGCCTTAAAAATATTGGCAAATGTGCCGTCTCCGACAAAGGTGGATGACTTTGTGGATATTGCCATCCTCTACAAACGATCCAATCGCATGAAGGATGCACACAGCATACTTGCGTCCAATTATGATCTGATAAAGGAGAATCCCAAGGCGGTTCACGAGTATGCCCAGACCAAGATCGGACTGGCAAAAAAACTGCCCAAAGCGAAACTGTCTGTAAAGAAAAAGCTGACAAGAGATGGGGTGGAACTGTTTCGTCGGGCCATCCAGCTTTCGGATGATGACATCCGGAACGCTTGGTGCTGGTATAACTTGGCCAAATCATTGGCATGGCTCCGCTCACCCGACACGGAAGTATCCCAAGCGTATCAGAGGGGAATGGAACTGCTGCCGAATGAGGAACGCTTTAAAAGAGATTATGAGAGATGGATGAATCGGCGGGATAAAACGGAGAGGGTTTGATTTGGGAACCATACAGATTGGAGAGAGTCCATTATGCTGATGGAATATATGAACACAGCCCTGCGATATGCGAAATATGACATTTTGCAGGATGACGGAAGTTTCTACGGCGAAATCCCGGTGTGCAACGGGGTTTACGCCAATGCGGATACGCTTGAGGAATGTCGGGAAGAGTTGAAAGAGATCCTTGAAGAGTGGATTTTTTTCCGGATTTATCATAAGCTTTCTCTGCCTGTGATAGATGGGATTGAATTGGGAATCAAGGAGGTTGCCTAATGCCGTCTTTTGGACCGATTAAGCGGAAACATCTGATTCGTCATCTGAAGCAGGCAGGATTTCAAGGGCCTTATGCTGGCGGTAATCATCAATTCATGATTAAAGATGATATCACCATCACTTTGCCGAATCCGCATAAAAGTGATATCGGCAGGGATTTTTTATCCAGGATTTTACGGCAGGCTCAAATCAGCAGAAGTGAATGGGAGGAGTTATAGCAAAGCCGAGAGATCAATCCCCCGGCTGACAGCGCAAGGAAAGCCAGGGGGTCAATCCCCCGGCTGACAGCTCAAGTACGCTAAAGCGCCGTGTGACAGGTGGCTTCAGCCTGCTTCCGCTTTCAGCCTCGGAATTGATTCCGAGGCGGCTGAACATGATAGCTGGCTTCAGCCTGCTTGCGCTTTCAGCCTCGGAATTGATTCCGAGGCCAAAGCCGAGAGATAACCATATGATAAGGACAATGCTTATGGAAAACGTAATTTCTTTTGGAGAAATATTGGAAGCTGCGGATAAATTGTCTCTGGAAGAGCAAGAGACTCTGATTGATATTTTACGTCGCCGTGTGAATGAGAATCGTCGGACAGGATTGCTTCATGACGTTCAGAAGGCGCGAAAGGAATTCCAAAAAGGTCGTTGCAAACCCGCGACCCCGAAGGAAATAATGAAAGAAATATTATCGTGAAACGAATATTGATTCCGTCAAGTTCTTTTATCCGTTCAACGAGACGAATTGCTAAAAAGAATCCTCAGCTTGCCAGAGATATTGAAACTACGTTGATTCTTTTAGCGGAAGATGCGTTTCATCCTTATCTGAAGACTCATAAACTTAAAGGTAATCTTCAAGGTTTATGGGCATGTAGCGTGAGCTACGAGTTGAGAATTGTATTTGAACTTGTGCATCACGAACATGCTGAAGCGATTCTTCTGGAAACAATCGGAACGCATGATCAGGTATATTGAAGTCCGGATCCGTAGCTAAACGGCAGATCAGCGGACTCATAATCCGTTGGTTGAAGGTTCAAATCCTTCCGATCCACCATTACATTTTAGAGATTCTAAGATAATGTCTGGCAGACACCCAGTTTTGCATCCCTCAGTTTGTAGTTCCGCCTTTAGGCGGGGGAAGCCCGCCTAAAGGCGGAACTACAAACTGAGGAGAATCTTTTC
>JAOZRQ010000669.1 GCA_029940115.1 Desulfobacterales bacterium | reverse complement strand
TAAACTTTGCACTCCGGAGGACTGGCAAAGTGAACTTTGCACTCCGGAGGGACTGACAAAGTGAACTTTGCACTCCGGAGGGACTGGCAAAGTGAACTTTGCACTCCGGAGGGACTGGCAAAGTGAACTTTGCACTCCAGAGGGACTGGCAAAGTAAACTTTGCACTCCAGAGAGATTGGCAAAGTGAACTTTGCACTCCGGAAAGGATACTTCTCACTTCTCACCCATCTGATCAAATTTTTCCAATCTTGACTGATGGCGCCCGCCGTCAAAGGGCGTTTCAAGCCATGTCTTGACGATCTCCAGGGCAAGCACATCGCCGATGACCCGTCCTCCCATGACCAAGACGTTGGCGTTGTTGTGCCGCCTGCTCATGCCGGCTGAGAAGAGATCATTGCAAAGCGCGGCCCGGACTCCCGGAAACCGGTTCGCGGCCATGGACATGCCGATTCCCGTGCCGCAGAGGAGTATCCCCCGCTCAACATTCCCTTTTGAGAGGGCCTCGGCGACCTTGATCGCAAAATCCGGATAATCCACAGAATCCTCTTTGTCCGTTCCCGCGTCCGCCACCTCAATGCCCTGCTTGATCAGATAGGCTTTGACGATCTCCTTCAACGGATACGCGGCATGGTCACATCCAATGATGACAGGTGCCTTGTTTTTCTCCATTTTTTATCCTCTATGAAAAAAACCAGCTTGATTTGGCATCCTTCATCCATCAGTTCACAGTTTTTTGAGACGAAAAAGTTTGTGGTTCCGCCTTCAGGCGGTGCCACACCGCCTGAAGGCGGAACTGCAAACTTTTCCCATCCGGAAAGTGCAAACCACTTTTCATATGAAATGAAGGATGCCCTTGATTTCAATATATTGAAAGAAATTGAAAGAAAACCATGGTTCTTGATACCAAAATGGTGACAAGGAGGCAATCATAAAAAAATAATTGAAAGCCGATCTTCCCTCCCCGCTCCCGCCGGATTGCCAAATCCAGCGGGGAAGGGTTTGGATTTGTCAATCTTTGGCTCCTGTGAACTTGGACAAAGAAACCCGGTTTCGCTCTGAGAAAGTTCGGCGGTCAGGTTTCGGTGATGCGGTAATCAGGAAAAATACGCTCCCAGCCGCCCTCTGCCTCTGAACCGCACACGCCCCAATTTTTCAAATGGTGCGTGGGCGAATTGGAAATTCGCCCTGCTTGATCCGTCAATCATGCCAAAAAGCGGTGCAAAAGTCAAAGCGAAAAGCGGACATCTTTCAGAAAAGTCGGAAAATAATTTGCCATCCTACGCGTCTGCCGAGGCTCGTGCCTCAAGTTTCAAGCTGGTCAACTATATCCGAAAGTGTCAGTGGTGAAAATCGCCCCACGCTGGCCGGCAACGAGATGCCCTGGGTCCGAAGCGAGTTGGCCCGTGTCACCACCGCGGCCCCGAAGAGCAGGTTCATGGCAACTGTGGCGGTCTGCCGGTTCTCCGGTTTTTCAAGAAATGTCCCTTTCACCCATTCATTGAACGCGCCCAAGGCTGGGCCGCACCATATCTGATAATCAATCTTTCTGGAAGGCTCTCCTTTTGTGGCCCATCTTGAAGATTGGCCCAGATAGGACCGGAACAGAAGGGCCATCTTGTGCTTCAAATCCGTTTCTGACCGGGCGATCTGTCTTGGGTCTTGGGTGGCAAGGAAGCGTCGGGTCTGCTCCCACTCCTCCTCGAAACTGCATCGAAAAAAATCTCTCTCCAGAATCGCCCGCTGGCCTTGGGGAATATCTTCAAGGCGTTCATATTGAGTGTAAAGATCATATAATTTTGCGGCCCGAAGGGGAAACATGGTTCCCCGCTTCAGCACTTGGACCTTCACCCCCAACTCGAACATGTCGGCCGCGGGAGCCATGATCACATCCGCCTGCCGGGCCGCCGCGAGCATCTGGCGGACCGTTTCCGACGTGCCAGCCTCCACGCAGGACTGGTTCACGGAACCGGTCAGCACATAAGCGGCCCCCATGGCAAACGCGGCCGCTGCCGATTCCGGCGTGGAGATGCCGCCGCCAAGTCCCACACAAGGCGGCCTCTGATATGAATGCGTCTCTGCCAGCTCATCCCGCAGGGCCATCAGGGTGGGGAGAAGGGAGATGGCCGGCCGGTTGTCGGTATGGCCCCCGGAATCGGCCTCCGCGGTCAGATCCTCGGCAACTGGCACGAATCTCGCGAGATCGGCCTCCTCACTTGTGATCATCCCTTTCTGAAGCAGTAGTGTCAGCAACTTTTCCGGCGGCGGGGAGAAGAACTTTCTGGCCACCTCAATCCTTGAAACTTTGGCAATGACCTTGTTCGGGCAGACGATCTGCCCTTGGCTGTCTTGGTGGATCCCCTTGATCCGGAAATGGACAAGGGGGAGGGTCAGATCCATGTAGGCAGATGCGCTGACCCGCCGGACGCCCCGTCTCAGATACAGATCAACCACCGCGGCTTCAAGTTCGGGATCATTGGGGCTGTGGATCAGGTTGGCACCGAATGGAAATCTCTCTTGTGTGGGATCCTCCTCGGTCTGCAAGTGGTCAATCGCCCGCTCGATTTCATCAAGGGAGAGGCCGGCAGCCCCGAAAAAGCCGATCATTCCGGCCCTTCCCATCTCTCGGACCATCTCTGCCGATGTGATGCCGTTTGCCATGGCCCCTGCAACATACGCGTAACGTATGCCATAATTTTCTTTGAAGACCGGATCTCCCAGATATTCGGGGTGAAGCGGGGGAACATATGCGCGCAGGGGACACCCATCGCCCATCGCCCGTCGCCCATCGCCGGGAACATCCCCTTCGGATGTCAGGTTTCGGATGTCGGATGTCGGATCTTCGCTGATGAGAATCGAGCCTCCCCGGGCTGTCCCCATCTGCCCATCCATGTCCACCAGGAAGATGGGATGGGTGATCCGGTCAATTGCCGTTTTGAGGGCATGGTCTCCTGATTCGGGATTCGGCTCCCGGTTTCCGCTTTCCGGTCTGATCCACCAGCCGGATACGCTTTTATCTTTAACTGATGATTGCAATGGTTTTGACTTCCGTAAGTGTTGATGTTTTTGACAAATGTGAACTGGGTGCATTTACAAGCAGGGAGCGGCCAGTTGGGGCTTTGGCAGACGCCACAGAAAATACCGTTTCAACAACCGCTCTGCCAAGATACGATTTTCCAAGTTCTTTTTGCCAAGTTGCAGTTTCTGGCCTTCCGCCAAAAAGCCAGAATCTGATGATCAGGTAAAAGAAGGTTACCACAGATTTTTCTGATTTCATAGCGTTTCATCAAACATGCGGCATCTTCACCCATATTTACACTTTTTTCCCTGTGTACAGGACAAAAAGTCGGGAATGGCGAGAAACCCG
>JAOZRQ010000668.1 GCA_029940115.1 Desulfobacterales bacterium | reverse complement strand
GGCAATGAATTGCCGGGCTATTTTCAGTTGTCCCCACGGGACAAAAAAATGGGTGGGTGACATTTGTCCCCGGCAATGAATTGCCGGGCTATTTTCAGTTGTCCCTGCGGGACAAAAAATTCACCGGATGAATCACGAAATTCAGAACATCGGCCATTGTAGATCACCCATCTTGCCGCCTCCATGACAGACTCGTTCTTTGTCACATCCGGCTCGGCTTCCACGAATCAAGAGATGGCCAAATATGGCAGTATCACCCTCGGATATGGTTAAGGTGTCGGAGTCTGAGATTATGTCAACAGGATCCGCTGAACCGGTCAACACCGAAGAATATACCATTGACAAGGAGCAGCCTGATGTCAAAATCACCGAGCCGACGGACAGGGCAATACTGGAGAACTTCTCTGTTGTGAAAGGCAATGCATCGGACCCGTCAAGCGGCGTCGAAAAAGTTGAGGTGCAGATCGCCAAGGACGGATGGTTCGTAGCCATCAAAGATGCCGAGATAAGTTTCACCAGAACCGAAACATGGCATCTGGCTGAGGGAACAGAGGATTGGAGTTTCAACGTGCCTGAACAGCTTAGGGCCCACGCAAAAACAATTTCACATTCTTTCCGGTTTCATGGTATGGGAATCGCTTATAAATTCCCAAGGAATGTAAAGTTATTTTTGCGTGACTCCTTAGTGATTTTGCCGGAGAGTACAAAGTAAAGGCAAGAGCCACAGACATGGCCGGCAACTCAAGCGAATCCGAAATCAAGATCAGCGGAATATGCAAATCTTCAGGCATCACCATCACCCCTGAAGAACTGGATGGCTGGCTCGACACGCTTCAGGAGAATCTGGATCCCGAACTCCGGACAGAACCGAATGAAACCATGGCCGGCAGTTTCCACGATGTGGTGGATTCCGGGTCAAATGACGGGAACCTCGTCTGAGGGGGATGAGGCCTCGGGGATTGCCGGTTCCCGTCATTTGCCCGGAATGACAGGTTTGTGTTGGATTTGGGGCATGCTTCTTATAAGCCATCCTTGTAGTTCCAAGGGAATTGCCAGCCAACTTCCTCGACGCGAGCCGATGGTTGCCGACACCGTGTCCGGACCGATCCGCGGAAAAGGCGGGCCGCTTCATATTAAAGGGACGGGACGACCTGCCCCCTTCCCCTGATGATTACCTGTCAAGCCCGCCGCTACGAATGGACAGGCACACGGAGAAATCCAAGACGTTTGAAGAAGGAGAGGAACTCTGTCGCAATGGCGATTTTGGACATGCCGCGCAGCTCTGGGAGCAGTCTCTGATCCCTTCGGATGGGGAAGTCGAGGCCGGATCCGTTTCAGATCCGCTGATCCACCTGACCCATGCGTATCAGGCGATTGGGCATTACGAAAACGCATTGTCATTGCTGAATGCGGCTTTGCCTTTTACTGAAAGACAAGGGGGTACCCTGCTGAAGGCCCTGATCAACAGCAGACTCGGGGATATTCATCTCCGTCTCGGAGAGATGACCCAGGCGGAGCAATGTCTCAAAAAGAGCGTTGAAGCCGCCCGTTCAACGGACGATCCGCTTATTCTGGCAAGCGCCCTGAATCATATGGGAATTTTCCATGCCGTGGACGAGGATCATGAGGCCGCGTTGTTGGCTTGGCAGGAGAGCCTTGAGCGTCTCGACTCGGTGGCGGATGAGGACGGGCTCAGATCAAAGGTCCTGCTCAATCTGATCCGATTCAAATCCCATGGTGAATACGAGGATGTCAGTATGGCGGAGCTGGAAGATGCCCATTCGCAAATCACCGGACAGCCCGATTCCCACGCAAAAGTTGCAGATATGATCGCTTTGAGCCTGCTGGTTTCAGACATGGAATCCCCCGCACCCCTTGCACCGGACCCCGCGTCCCTTCTCAAGGACGCAAGACGGATCGCCGAGTCTCTCGGAGACACCCGCATGGCATCTTACGCGTGCGGATACTTGGGAAAATCCGGGGGCAATGATGCCGAGGCCGTCAGGCTGACCCGTGAGGCGATATTCCTGGCCCAGCAGACGCGTTCCCCAGAGATTCTGTATCGCTGGCAATGGCAGTTGGGACGGCTGTTCAGGGCCCAGGGGGATGGTGCGCGTTCCATCCGGCATTACCAAGCGATCCGATCCGCTTGGAATTCTTCGCCGGACACCATGACAAAAGGAACCGGTTTGAGAAGGAGATCCGGCCGGTCTGTCTGGAACTGACAGAATTGCTGATGAACCGGGCCACCCATCTTTCCGATGATCCCCAACTCTTTGAGGCGGGACTGGTTCAGGCGAGGGACACGATGGAGCTTCTGAAGAAGGCGGAACTGGAGGATTTTTTCCAGGACGAATGCGTGACAAGGCGGAGGCTCACGCCATCGGATCGGGACGCACCCCGCACCGCGATACTCCATCCGATTCTTCTGCCGGATTCGCCGGTCATGCTGCTGACCCTGCCTGACGGCATGATGCAGGTGCCGATTCCTGTCTCTTCGGAAAAGGTGAGAGAAAGTGCGAGAAGGTTCCGGAGGCTTCTGGATGCCGAGTTGGAAATGCCGGATGAGACACGGACCGAGCGATCCCGACATTATGGGGAACAGCTTCATGACTGGCTGATCCGCCCGGTTGAGCCGAAACTCGCCGCGCGGGGGATTGACACGTTGATCGTCGCACCGGACGGGATTCTCCGCACGATCCCGTTTTCCGCACTACACGACGGCGAGCATTACTTGGCCCGAAACCATGCGATGGTCATCATACCATCGCTCGCGCTCACCGACACAGGCACCGCGGGGACGGAAAAGAGGGAGGCCCTTCTCTGCGGGCTTTCCGAAGGAGTGCAGGAATTTCCGCCCCTGCCGCATGTGGAACGGGAGCTGAGGGAGGCCCGATCCCTCGTGGCAGATGCGGAATTGCTGATCAATCAGCCGGGTTTCTTTCCCATTCACTTTTTTTCCCTGTACACAGAAAACGAACAGAATCTGATAAGAAGAAACCCGGCTTCATTTTTGAGACAGCCAACGATCAAATTGCAACAAACCAGCGCAAAACCGCCTGAATAAAACCATGAAACAGAATAGAAAATGGGCAATTCGAAACCATTGTTCCCGAAGAAGTTTTATACGGACAGGCAGGAATTCACAGACTATTTTTACCACGCGGCTCTGAACGCCATTCGTTGGCGGACCATGTCAACAGTTGGGAAGTCGGCCCTTTTGGGAAAAAGCCGGGTTTCCTGCCCGTTCCCGATTTTTTGTCCTGCACACAGAATTTCTGTTCCCGTTTCGTTTGAAACATGATATATGAAAGCTGTGTACAGGACAAAAAAATGATTGGGAAAAGAAACCCGGCTTTTTCTTGCA
>JAOZRQ010000161.1:8637-12685 GCA_029940115.1 Desulfobacterales bacterium | reverse complement strand
GCAGTTCCGCCTTCAGGCGGTCTCGCACCGCCTGAAGGCGGAACTGCAAACTGAAGTGTGAATTTAACTGAACATTCACGCTCACGGGGGCTCCAATGCTGCAACAAAGGCTGGAAAGCGGGGCTCATGCCGTTCAAGTTCAAGTTCACGTTTACGTTCAATTTCACGTTTACGTTCAATTTCAAGGGGGATCATGAAAAAACATCAGAAAATCGAAGCGGAGCTGGATAAGATCATCATCGCGGAAATCAACATCAGATTTGCCGGAAAACGGAGAAGGCATAAGAATCCCTCAAAAATCAAGGAGCTGATAGAGAAGAAGAACAGGGAGATCGTCAGAACCCATCAGAGAAGCAAGACCGCCACAAATCTTTCCACCCTCTTCTCAGGATATTTGGAGATAAAGGAGGGTGGACGTCTCCATTTTGGAGAAAGGGATCTGAACAAAAAGGAGTTTGAGAGTTACCTCGGAAAGAAAAACAGACTCGAAGCCCTGTTGGGTGCATCCCTGAACACATTGGAGGAAGAGGACCTGATCAGCATCGTTTACCGCAAGAAAAATATCTTTGATGACGAATATGCCAAAGCGCAGGAGGCCATGGAATTGGTCCGGCAGGCCGAGAAAATCAGGCAACAAGCGGATGAACCGAATCTGATGGTTCCTGATGATGAAGAGGCCGCCATCTCGTATCTGAAAGAGATTGCCCCCCTGAAAGCATCGTTGCAGAAGACAGAGATCCGATACATTGAAATGAAGGAGGATGTTTATATTGCAGAGGTGTTGCAACAGTTGCAACGAGCGATCAATCTCTCCTTCAAGAGCATCAACCTGCAAACCCGGAAAGCCTCCAGATTTCTCTTTGAGCAGGCCAGGCGGATCTTTCAGCATCACAAGAGCGCCCGATCTGACCCAGAAGAGCTGATCCGGCAGAAAGAGGCATTGGTGAGATATTACAGCATCTTCGACAGCATCAGCGATGAGAACAGGAAAAAGCAGACCCGATTCTTCATCTCCACAATTGAGACCCGCATAACGGACCTTCAAAAGGAGATGGGCAAGGAAAACGATCGGGAGATCAAAATTTCGGAAAAGAACAAGCAGGACGCGGAAACCGCTTACAAGGGCTTTCTTGAGATAAAGGCGCGCTATGCCGAGGGACAACTTGACACAACGGCCCAAAAGAGGCGGGCGGTCTCCAGACTGAAAAAATGTCAGAACACTCTGAAGTCAAACGTCCAGCGGGTGAAGGCGAGAGAGATTGAGCGGTTCATCAACGCCACCGGCATTGACAAGGAAGAAGAAAAGGAAGATGTTGGACCAGATGCGCCGGTGCAGAATCTGTTTTACAAAAGGGCCTTTCTGGCCATATTGCCCGTGACCATCGCGCTTGCCGCGTTGACCATCTATCATATCCATATCCTGTCAGGGTGCAAGGGCAATGAGGCCGACAAGGTGGCGGTGGTCGAGGAACAGAAGAAGGCATCGGCAAATCCGCTGGCCCATCATCCAGAAACGCTGGCAGGTGAAGATAAAAGCAAGGCTGGCCCCCCTTCGCGTGTGACTGGTGAACCGTGATGATGACATGAGGTAGGATATGGCTACCCCGGAATACTGTCTCCACCCCATTGACTTCCCCCTCGGTCTTATGAAATGAACGGATAAAAATAGCATCATTGTCAGGCCGACACCGGACGATCATCCGTGTGGGGTTATCCTGACAAGAACCATTGCCAGACAACATCCCCGTTGGATTGGCAAATCCCGCAGACCGAGCGGTGGAAGTTGTCTCAAGTGAATACGCTTGGGAGAAGTCAGCAAAGGGCGCATTTGCAAGTTGGGGAATTGTCCCGGAGGGACTTGTGAGAACAGCCCGGCAACTCATTGCCGGTCGGGCATGCACAATTTGTCCAGTCCGCAGGGACGACTGGGGATCCATCCCAAAATGAGCTTTTAGACTGTCTTGGGACTCCCCAACTTATAAATACGCCCGTCAGCAAATCGTCAAGGGGGAAATTTGACAGATCAAGAACCCTCCATGCATGCTTCCGATTCTGGTCAGCATCCGGTAGCCAGCATTCAGCATCCGGAAACCAGCATCCGGGCAAGAAGAAATCCGGGTAACCGCATGAACATTTACGCCAGCCTGATCATTGTGGGTTCTGTGGCCGTTGGCCTTTCAGCATACCTGCCTTTTCAGATATCCGACAGTTATGCGTCCGTCATGGTTGCAGTCCTTTCCACCGCCCTTTCCTTGATTCTCACATTCATCATCACAAAAAGATGGATGGAAAAGGAATATGACGGCAGGATACACGATTTGGAGGAAAGATATGAGAGTCGGATCAGTGGACTGAAAAAGGATCATGATATCGCCACACTGGAGAGGACCATCAGGGACGGAACCCAGACCCTCATCAAAAACGCGTTGGATTATTTCAAACTTGAAAACATAAAAAGCGAAATGGGAGATTCCGCGGCAATTGCAAACCTGCAACTCGACAAGTACGGACAGATCATCGAACTGCTGGCCGATTTTTCCCTCATACTTCCGGATATCAAGGAAAACCAGGCCATCGTGCAACAGGAAATTCTCCATCAGATTGCCATATATCAGATTGATGAAAAGCCTTTTTCCATCTTCTTGCAACGAATAATGGACAAATATATCGTAACTGTTGACAAAAAAATACGGGAAAAAATCGGCGAAAACACGATGGGAGTGATGAAGACCTGCCCGCGATGTGCCGAAAAAGTCCGAACGAAGGCGAATGTCTGCAAACATTGCGGGCATGAATTCAAAACGGCATCTGAGAAATCTGACGGCAAGACCATTGCAAGGACCCAAGTTGAGATAGGGAAAAAATTATACCGTTCAGGAAATTATCAGGAATCGATAGAGGCATTCACCCGAGCCATTCAATCCAACCCGGAATATGCCATCGCCTATTATGACCGGGGAATCGTCTATTATAAAATCGGATCCGATGAACTGGCCAAAAATGACTTGAAGGAGGCATTGCGGCTGGGGTACAAAAAAGCGGAACAACTTCTGAAAAAAGCGGATGATTCGGGACATTAAGAAAAACCAAGTTTCTTGAAAAAACTTAGTTTCTCGAGACGTCGTTCTCTTTTATCCGTCCGGCTGAAAAGAATCTTTTTTTATAATATCTTTCGTTGAGATCGCTGATCATCACGCCTCGGGTGCGGCTTGAGTGGACAAATTGGTCATCTTTCAAATAGATGCCGACGTGTGAGATTCTTCTGCCTCTGATTTTGAAACAGAGAATATCCCCCTCCTGCAAATCCGATTTTCTGACAGGAATCAGATCATTATAATACATCCCGCCTGATGTGCGTTGCAATTCTATGCCGTAAACGGATCGGTAAATCTCTCTGACAAGGCAGGAGCAGTCTATCCCATATGCCGAGCATCCGCCAAACCGGTAAGGTGTGCCAAACCATCTGCTTGTTTCTTGGATCAACAGGATGTTCTCTGTGCCGTTGAAAGGGATGCCGAGCTTTTCGGAGTAAAATTCCAACGCGTCGTCATATGCGTCGGTTTCATATGTCTCTGGGGCAGAATAGATGGGTGTTGGGGGTGCAGATAGGAAGGAATTCGTATCCGTTCCGATCTTCGCGTCTCTTTCCTGATTTTCCAGATATCCCCCACTCTCCGTGGCAATTTCATAATTGTAATCCTTTTCAAACCGGGAGACAAGTGCGTCGGTCCAGTGAAGGCCATCCGTATGGAGTGTCATGCAGGAACATACATGGATAAGCAAAACAACGATGGGTGCGAGCTTGAATTTTGAGAACATATGTGAGGTTTAAGGTTTGAAGTTTAAAGTTTAAAGTTTAAGGTTTCAATATCAGGCTCAGGCATCCTTCATTCTTAAGAAACCATGACCGAACAAGTTCCCATTCCCTGCTCCTGCCGGATTGCCTGCTCCTGCCGGATTCCCTGCTCCTGCCGGATTGCCTGCTCCTGCCGGATTCCCTGCTCCTGCCGGATTGCCTGCTCCTGCCGGATTGCCTGCTCCTGCCGGA
>JAOZRQ010000161.1:0-8537 GCA_029940115.1 Desulfobacterales bacterium | reverse complement strand
CTGCTCCTGCCGGATTGCCTGCTCCTGCCGGATTGCCTGCTCCTGCCGGATTGCCAAATCCGGCAGGCGGTTCGGATTTGTCAATCCCTGATAAAAGATGTCAGGTTCCGAACTGAGCGTACTGAAGATCTGATTTGGTCACGGAATGTGTCCATGACCGAACAAGTTCCCATTCCCTGCTCCTGCCGGATTGCCTGCTCCTGCCGGATTGCCTGCTCCTGCCGGATTGCCAAATCCGGCAGGCGGTTCGGATTTGTCAATCCCTGATAAAAGATGTCAGGTTCCGAACTGAGCGTACTGAAGATCTGATTTGGTCACGATCACTTATCATGTTCCCAAAAAACAAGTTTTTCAAAAAACTTGGTTTCTTTGTCGGAAAAAAGCTAATACACTTCAAGCATTTTTCTCGTGTTTTTGCCTAGAGGCAGTTTGTATGCATAAGAGGAAAGAATGACGCTGTCCGACAGCCTGATGATCCGTGCAGAGATGTAAACGACGCTTTTTGCCGTGGCGTAAGTCCCCACAACAATGGCCTGAGCATTATGCCGGGTGCTGATATCCTTCAGATCCCTGGAAAGAAGGAATTCACCCGCGCTCTTTTTCATGAACACCGATTTCCTCAGTTTCATCTCAATGACCCGATAGTCATTCTGATTTAGCCGGGAGCCGATATATTCCGAGATGGTCCTCCCGAAAGTGGAAGATTCCTCAAGATTGTCGATGTTGACAAAACTCGCTATCAGAATCGGCTGATCGGGGATGAGCGGCGGTTTTGCCTGTTCAATGAGCCTGTCCGCGGCCGTGTAGCTGGATCCGATCAGATTCGCATCCCTGCACCCTGACAGATTTGCTGATAGGAGCATACACAGACTGATAATGGAGATTCCTCTCATCAACATCTTTCGATTCACGATACGCCTCCTGCATTTTTGCCGGCTTCCGGCCATGTTTTTTGCACATCCTTCATTTCCCTGCCCGCCCGTGCCCGTGCCTGCCGACACTCGGGCAAGGGCAAGGGGGGCACGGGCACGGGATCAAGAACCTCTGATTTCAACGATTTCTGGGGGAGGAGGGTTTTTGTAATGCCAGTAATCCGCATCATTGATATAGTAAACATCTGTCTTGCGCATCAAATACTGGTCATAATCCTTGATTGAAGTGGTGATGATGACCTCACTGTGCGGCACATCTTTGGTGATCATGCCTGAGGTGATGTCATGCAGGATGCCGACGGAAAGGGCCGCGCCTGCCCATGCCGCAGCCTCATTGTGCGCGTCCCGGATGACCCATGCCCAGCCGCCTGTCAGCGCGCTGATCGCTGTTGACAAGCCTGGGACGCCGGTTCGGGTGATCCGGTCTGCCCTGTGCCAGAGCACCTGGACCTTGTTTGTCACCACCAGCGCCCCACTCTCTTCGGATGAGACTTTCAGTCCCTGATTGACCAGCCGAGTCGTCAGTAGGTCATAAAAGCCTTCCCTGAACGGCGGTTCAGGATGGGATTGACAGGGGCCCAGTGGTGCGCCACAGGCTGGCCGCACATAGACCGGCTGATTCAGGTACCCCCATTTCCTCAAGGTTTCCCTGATCTGTCCCGCAACATCTTCAGCCAAGAGGTCCCAATGGTCCGCAGACTGCATTTTATGCTGGGTGCTGTACTTGTAAGTGCCCGGCCGGGGGGTCTGTGTATAGCACCCGGCCATGAAAACCAACGTCGCCAATACCGAAACCAACCGAACAAACGCGCTCATCTTTCATTCTCCTCAATTTGAAATGATAAGAAGAAGTCGGCATCCTGCCCGTGCCTTCTTGCCGTTCCCGGAACGGCCATCTAATGGCCAAAGTGTGAACCACGCGGACAGAAAGATGCCAAGAAGCCCATACCAATCATTTTTATACGCCCTTTTTTATGGAGATGCAATATGTTTTTTCATTTTTGACCAGTCATCCTCAATTTGGCACAGGAACGGCACGGAAAGACGAGAAGTCTATTCTATCTCTCCCAGAATGTAAATCAGATCTCCTGTTCCGAGCTGTTCATCACCATGTGCATCGGCATTGTAAATGTCAGCGTCAGCGATTTCGATTCCCGCGAGAATCTTTAAGAGAAGGATCGCGTCTGTCAGATCAACCTTGCCGTCACAATTCAGATCGCCGGCCATGGGGGAGACGGTCACTGTGAACGTGTCGGTCACCGTCTTCTCATTTGATGTGGCGGTGATCGTCAGGATTGCAGTCACATCGCATTTACTATAGGCAAGTGTCAGGATCTTTCCCTCAACGGTAGGCGTGATCTCTGAATTGTCGGATTCCGCCACGAATTGAATCGCCTCATCTAGGTTGTCCGGGTCAGTGAACACACCGCTCAGATCCATCTCTGCACCAGTTCCGTCATTGTGAACCTCCTGATCCGCCATCTCATTGGCGACTGTCGGCGGCTCATCTGTCATGGTCAGTTCCGTGTCACTTTCAGCAGTGCCGCCGGCTGTGGTTACCGTAACTTTTCCGGTAATCGTGCCACTCGCCACATCAGCGATGAGCTCTGTTTCCGAGTTCACCACAAAGCTTTCCGCATCTGTGCCGGCAAACTGCACCTTGGTCGTGCCGGTGAAATGTTCTCCGGTGATGGTGACAGATGACCCCATGCTCGCCGAAGTCGGTTCGAAACCTGTGATGACAGGCGCAGGAACGTATGTGAAGGGATCATCGCTCTCAGCCGTTCCACCGGGTGTTGTCATCGTGATCTTGCCTGTTGGGGTCCCTTCAGCCACGTCGGCGGTGACTTGGGCATCCGAATCTGTCCTGAACTCGGCCGCGTCTGTTTCTCCAAACTGAACGGAGATGACATCTATGAAATTGGTCCCGTTGATGGTGACAGATGCGCCGATGTCCCCGGAAATTGGCGTGAATGCGATGATGGTGGGCGGATCAGGGGGGTGGTATTCATACGCGCCCATATCCACAAGGGGAGCAGAGCCGGTGCCGGTGTCGCTTGTCGCGGGGGCCTCAATCCTGCGTGTCTTTCCCTCCAGATCAATGTCCACCGTCTCAGCGGTATTATCGTCGCCGTCCGCATCGGCTGTGTCCTCGAGAATCTGGTCGTTGTCACCCGCGTCAATGGCGGGGGAATTCCATTGCAGGCGCACATCGCCGTAATCGTTGTCCTCCACTGTGGTCCAGTCGCCATCTCCCGGGTCGGGCGATCTCACAAAGAGTGGCTCAACATCCTTGTTGCCCGGGCCGGTATGGCCCCCCTCAACGATGCAGTGGGCCACTGTGGGAGAAGAATCCTCATCATTGTAAATGGTGCCTTCGGTGTCCGCGGTGTTCCCCCAGAAAATGCTGTTGTATATCTTGGGCCTGCTCTGATGGGTGCTGATCATCCCACCTGCTTTTCCGGTATCGGGATAGGTGGCGGTGTTTCCGCTGAAGGTGCAGTTGACAACGGTGGGATCGCTCTCGTAGTTGTACATTCCGCCCCCCTCATACTTGATGGCAGCGTTGCCGACGAAGATGCAGTTGACCACTTTCACATCGCTTTCATTCAGGTTGTACATTCCACCGGCCTTGTTGGCGATGTTTCCGGTGAACGTGCAATTGGCCATCGTCAGGAGGGTATCACTGTTGTATATCCCGCCGCCGTTGTCACCAGCAGTGTTTCCGATGAAATCACAGTTGGCCATCGTCGGAATGACGGATGACACGGTGACCTTGTAATTGTAGATCCCCCCGGCCATCCATGCGGCAGTGTTCTCACTGAACGTACAGTTGACCAGTCTCGGCTTGCTTGAGTGGTTGTACATCCCCCCGCCGTTTTTGCTGGCCGTGTTTTTGCTGAATGTGCAGCCTGTAATGGTGGGATTGCCTGAGAAATTGTACATCCCCGCGCCCTCGGTGGCGGCGTTCTCGGTGAACACACAGTCTTTCACTGTCGGACTGCTGGCCCCGCTGTACATCCCTCCCCCACTGGAACTGCCTGCATTCCCCCCTGTGATGGTGAAGCCGTCCAAGACCGCCGTGTTGTCCACACTGCTGGCAGAAACCACATGGGTGCTGTTGTCGCTGCTGTCATCCGCTGTCCCGATGTCGCCGCTGAGGATGGTGATGTTCACCTCCGGGTCTCTCTTGCCCTGCTCCTCCGAGGTCTCCGTGCCGGAAAAGCCGCCCAGGATTTTCACGCCGTTCTTCAGCACAAAGGAGACGGAACGGTCGCTCGCATCCGGTTTGTATGTGCCCTTCCTCACCCATATCTCATCCCCATCCTGGGCTCGGGTGATGGCACCCTGCAAGTCTATCGCGTTGTCCCATCCGTTGCCGTTCTCATCGCCCACGCTGGCAACATCTGTGAAGATCACCGCAGCCTCCAATGGGCTGACAATGCCTATCCCGCATGACAGAGCCAGAATAATGATCACACTTGCCGAGATTCTCTTTTTCATGTTTTCCTCCTTGCTTTATCCTCCCACGCTCCTGTCGGAACCTGTCCCTGACGAGGACAAGTATCGGAGAAAAACGTCAGGGACAGGTCCGAGCCGAGCGGCGGTGAGGCTTACTTTGACTTCATCACCCATACACCGTCCCATTCCTCTCCAGGCGGATGTTCTTTCATGTAGCCGCATCGTTCAATGTACATATTGGAAAGCTTGTCTTCCGGGTTGAGACTGAGGGCCTCTTGGAATGCCTGGGACGCGCTGTCCCACTTCATGGCACGATAGTCATTCAGGCCGTCTTTGAAGAGACCGAGCACCTCTCTCATGTGGGGAAAGGTCTCTTCCGTGTGATAATCGAGAACCTCATGGATGGCGACCCCTGATGTCTTTCCCTTGACCACCACCTTGTCAATTTCACGGATCCGATAGGAGCCGCGCAATGCATTGTAAGTGTTCTCACTGATCAGTATCCGGGAAAAATACTGTTTGCAGGCACTTTCAAGGCGGGAGGCGAGGTTCACGCCGTCTCCGATCATGGTGTAGTCCATCCGCTTGGGCGAGCCGATGTTACCCGTGACGACGTTGTCTGTGTTCAGGCCCACGCCCATGTCAACGGTCTTCTTTCCCATGGCCTCACGGCCTTTGTTCCACTTGAACATCTCGGTGAGCATGGAGATGGCCGCTCGCATGCCCCGATCCGGATCATCCTCACGAGGCATGGGAACACCGAACGCCGCCATGATCGCGTCTCCGATGAACTTGTCGAGCATCCCCCCCTCGTTCTGGATGCACTCCACCATGATCGTGAAGTATTCGTTCAGGAATGAGACCGTGCCTTGGGCACCCAGTTCCTCAGTGATGGTGGTGAAACTGCGGATGTCGGAGAAGAGTACCGTGGCCACCGTGCTTCTGCCGCCAAGGACATCCTCCCCCCCCTTCAGGAGTTCCTCTGCCACATCCGGATCCATATACCGGGACATGGTTGACTTCATCCGCTTCTCGTTGCTGATGTCCTCAATCATCAGCATCGAGCCCATCTTCTTCTTTTCCTCTATGATCTGCTCCTCACCTTCCACGATCGCTCTTTTCTTCTCAAGCGTGAACAGGGGAAGCACCGTGACATTTGCCGATATTTTTTCCGTTTTGGGCGCAGGATTTTCGTCCGCATCCTTGATTTCAACCTCCAATTCCGCGTCCACGATGACGTCGGGCTCTCCTGCCGGATCCTCCCCGACCCGCTTGAGTCTCTCCACTATCCAAGCGTTTGGACCGCCGAAGAAATCTTCGGCCTGACGTCCGATGATACTCTCTTCGGAATCCAGTTTCAGAATTTCCATGCCGGCCTTGTTGCAGGTTTCGATCTTCCTCTCCTCGTTCAAGGTGATCACACCGCTCGACATACTTTGCAACATGCCTTCATTACGATCCTTGATCTTTTGGACATCATCGAAAAGCTTGGCGTTCTCCAGCGCGATGGAAACCTGCGCGGTGAAGGTCTTCAGGCTCTCCTCATCCTCATCGGTGAACACCCCCCTGCGCTTGTTCAGCAACTGGATGACACCGATGGTCTTCCCCTCCTTGTTGTTCACCGGAACACAGAGCATTGAGCGGGTGAAGTACCCGGTTTTTTTGTCAAAGCCGGGGTTGAATCTGAGGTCCGAATACGCGTAGGGAATATTCACCGTCATTCCGGAGGTGAACACGGTGCCGGCAATGCCCGCGCTGTTGGGGAGGCGGATTTCTATGGCCCCCAATCCCGCGCCGATCATCGAGAAGAGTTCCTCCTTTTTTTCGTCATTCAGAAAGAGTGTGGAACGATCCGAGTCAATCATCTTCGTTGCTTGGGACATGACTTTCTGCAAAATTTTCCCGAGATCAATCTCGGAGGTGATATCCGCGACGACATCCAGAAGTTCCTTCTCCTTTTTGCGGGCCTTGTCGATTCGCTCCACCACCTGGGTCGTTTGCAGGGCAACCGCTGCCTGGGTGGTCGCATCGTCAACAAATCGCTCGTCCTTTTTGGAAAAGGGGCCACCCTCTTTGTTGAGAAGTTGAGCCGCGCCGATGACCTCATCTCTGACTGTCCGGATCGGAACGCAAAGAATGCTTCTGGTTCTGAAGCCAGTCTTTTCGTCAATGCTGCGATCAAAACGATCGTCATTGTAAGCGTCTGGGACATTCGCAATTTTTCCCGTCGTGAACACATTGCCGGCAACCCCTTTGTCAGCCAGAATTCTGATTTCGTGCTGATAATTTCCCCGGACCACCCGGGAGTACAATTCGTGGGACTCGGCATCTTTCAAGAAAATGGTGCCGCGATCTGCTTCCACCCCCGTGATCAGGATGTCAACAAGCGTCTGAAGTATTTGATCCAGCGTCTCGCATAGGGCCATCTTTTTGGAGATTTCAAGCAACATCCGCGCGCGGCTCAGTTCGTTTTTCTCATCATACCGCTTCGACTCCTGCTTCATTTCCGGTTGTTCGGATGGTGAATCCTGATCATTTCCCTCTATATGGTGGACCAGCCTCTCCTCAGAGAGGGGACGCTCCCCTCTGATTTCGGCTTCAGGGGGCAAAGTGTCCGGTTTCTGACTCTCTGATTCATCGAAGACCAGCCTCTCCTCAGAGAGGGGACGCTCCCCTCTGATTTCGGCTTCAGGGGGCGGGCTGTCTGGTTTCCGACTGTATGATCTCTCCCGAATTATTTCCGCAATTTTACGCAGTTCTCTTTCTTGGCCATCCATATGAATTTTCTCCATCATCTTAACTTTATTCTCACATGGTAAGCTGTTTTGTCCCAAGTTTGCAATTGAATTGGAAAGTTGCATATCGTTACCATTTTTCTGATTGCCACAATTTTGGTTACAAACTGTGTACAGGACAAAGAAAATGATTGAGGAGGGAAACCCGGCTTTTTCCGGCAGTTGGGGATTCTGCCTGTTTGGGAAAAAGCCGGGTTTCCCGCCCTTCGCGACTTTTTGTCCTGTACACAGACACTCAAATTATTGGTAAGTACCCGGCCAAAAGCATGCCCCCGACATCTTTTATCGGGGGTTTTTCGGGATTTTTTCTTGGGAAGACAGCTTCCACAAACCGCGGATGGACGCGGATGGACGCGGATGAGCCCGCGGCAGACAGGCCCTCCGCCTTCATCCGCGTTCATCCGCGGCTCACAATGAAAAAGTTGTCCCTCATATGCAGACACCTGAAAACATATGGCCAAGTTACTTAGTCCTGCACAAGTAGTGATGAATGGGATTCAGTGTCCTGACATTCGGGGGACTGAACGGGATTCATCACTACCTCTGCAGGACCACCAAATTATTTAGTCACAGTTAAGTACCCGGCCAAAAGCATGCCCCCGACATCTCGGCCAAAAGCATGCCCCCGACATCTTTTATCGGGGGTTTTCCGGGATTTTTCTTGGGAAGACAACTCTCACAAACCGCGGATGGACACGGATGAACGCGGATGAGCCCGCTGTCTGCGTTCATCTGCGGCTCACAATGGGAAAGTTGTTCCTCATGTCAATGGTTCGGACAGTTTTTGTAACCCGTTGATTTCAAAGGATTTGCTGAGTTCGGCTTAAAAAATTGAATCCTCTGATTTCAACAGGTCACATTTTCTGATCCTTTAATTTTCAAAAACTGTCCGAACTATTGTCATATGCAAACACCTGAAAACATATGGCCAAGTACTTAGGAACTGTGACCGAACAAGTTCCCCATTCCCGCTCCTGCCGGATTGACAAATCCGGCAGGCGGTTCGGATTTGCCAATCCGAACCGAGCATGCTGGGGATGTTGTTTGGTCACGATTACTTAACTAAAGATGCTTGGGATATTCAGCAATTTTACCGTTGTCTTGGCCGAGCTCTAGCTAGCCCCTTGGGTCTGATCTCTGTTGTCTCGAATTCCATGTTTTTCATTTTATTCTGCAAATCGGTGAGCGTCGCTTTGAGTCGGAGGTTCTCATTGCTGATTTTGGATAGTTTTTTCTGACTTGAGGCTTTTTCGAATTTCATCCCTTCCATCTCATCCCGCAATGCGATGGTGCTCTCTCTGAGCTGGGCGATCTCGTCGTTGGCCTTTGAGATGGCCTTCTGCTCGAC
>JAOZRQ010000667.1 GCA_029940115.1 Desulfobacterales bacterium | reverse complement strand
ATGATGTTGTAGAGCCGCTCCAAGATCAGGCTCTTGCCGATCTTGCGCCGGCCCAAGAACGCGAGGCTGCGGCTGATCAGGTTCCTGATGTTGTCCGTCCAGGTGTAGAGATACTCCATCTCCCCGACGCGTCCGATGAAGTTCTCCGGCCTTCCGACGCGTTCCCTGATGGCGAACTCGATGCCGTCCAAGTCCCATCGCCCCTGTTTGTCGAGGCGCAGCAATTTTTTCATCACAGGTTCCTCCTGAATAGAGTCGTTTGTTGATTCAAGTCCTTTGAACTTTGAACCTTCAGTTTGTGTCAAGTTTAAGTTCAACTACTTCAAGGATTGGGTTTAGTAAGGATGGCCTCAGATCGCCAAACTTGGGTCCATCCTTACCAAACTCAATCCCTGTAGTTCCGATAAAAACCACAAGGATTGGGGTTTAGTAAGGATTGGTTGCGTACAGGACAAAAAAATGATTGGGAAAAGGGCATCCTTCATTTATGGTTTACATTTTTCAAGCCAAAAAGTTTGTGGTTCCGCCTTCAGGCGGTGTGACACCGCCGAGAGGCGGAACTACAAACTTCTCGCTCATTTGGGAAGTGCAAACCACCTTTCAGGCAAAATGAAGGATGCCGGGAAAAGAAACCCGGCTTTTTCTTGCAGTTGGGAGGGCCGCCCTTTTGGAAAAAGCCGGGTTTCTCGCCCATTCCCTGAATTTGCAACTCATCCTTACCAAACCCAATCCCTGTAGTTGCAATAAGCTACAAGGATTGGATTGGCTTCAGTAAGGATTGGCTTCTCAAGTGTCAAGTTCCAAAAACAAGGTCCAAATCAATGACCAATCCAGGCAATTTCAACGCGTCTCGCAACCCGGACATCCGTTCAATGCGCCGCGAGACCGCTTCCCGAAAGACGGCCTCGTTCCCCCAGACATCCACATACGCGCCGGCGCGGGTGATGCCGGTGTAAATCAGCTCCCTTGTCAGTATCGGCGAATCCCTGTCCGGCAGAAGCAGGAGCACCCGCTCAAATTCCGATCCTTGGCTTTTGTGGACCGTCATGGCATAGACCGTCTCATGCTCCGGCACCCGGATCGGATGCAATTTTCTGAGGGTGCCGTCAGGGGTTGGGAAGAAGACCCGAAGCTCACGCTTCCTTGCATCGGGATCCGGCAACGTGATCCCGATGTCGCCGTTGAACAGACGCAGGTGGTAATCGTTGCGGGTGATCAGCACGGGCCGGCCTTTGTACCACGTCTTGTCTGGCTTTATGAGGTGGGTCTCCCTGAGAATCCGTTCAACCCAGCGGTTCACGGCAACCGCGCCGTAAGGCCCCTGCCTGAGCGCGCACAGTATCCGGAATCGCTCAAAGCATTCAAAGAGGTTCAGGGGATCCCCATCAATGGCATTCAAATACGCTTTGAACCCCTGTATGACCGCATCCCTGATCTCCCGGCCCAGTTTGTTGGATGGGGGGAGTCTTCTCCAAGAGATATCCCGATACGCATCATCCCTCATGGCGGCCATGGCGAGATCGGCATCCCCCGCATTGACCGCCTGACTCACGGCCCGGATGCCGCTCTCCTCGCCGAAACGATGGCTCTTTTGCAGATGCACAATCCCTTGACAGTCAGAATCGCAGATGTCCCCCAGCGCGGCTCCTGCCTCCACCGACGCCAGTTGGTCCTTGTCTCCCAGCAATATCAGCCGTGCCTCGGGGGAGAGCGCCTGGACTAGCTTGGACATCAGGGCCATGTCCACCATGGAGGCCTCATCCACCACCACCACATCCGCCGGCAACGGATTTTTCGCGTGATGGCGGAAATAGGGCGAGTCGGGCTTGCTTCCCAAAAGCCGGTGCAGAGTGGACGCGTTTTCAGGGATCGCGTCCCGGATGCGCTCATACACGCGCCGCTTTTTCTCCTGACTGATGGACTCCTGCAATCTGGTCGCGGCCTTGCCGGTGGGCGCGGCCAAGGCGATTCGCTGAGTGCCATCCTGCTCCAGAAGCAGGGCCAGAATCCTTGCCACGGTGGTGGTCTTGCCAGTCCCTGGTCCGCCAGTGATCATGCAGAAGCGTCTGATGAGCGCGGTCTCTGCCGCGATCTTCTGCCAATCGGTCTCCCTCTCCTTGTCCGCCGAGAAAAAGCGGTCCAGCCCGTCCTTTAATATCTGAAGATCAATACCCCCTACATCCTCGGCCACCCGTTTCCGGATCAGGGCCGCGAGATTTTCTTGGTATTCCCAGTACCGATACAGGTAAAACCGGCCCTTGTCATCCAGGATCAGGGGCTTGTATTCCCCGGGTCTTCCCACGGCATGGCTCTCTCGCAGCTTCCTGAGCCAGTCATCCAGTTCGGATCGGCTGAGGGGGACATCCATATCGGTGGAAAACGCCATGCAGATGTGACCCTGTTCCTTATAATAGCTTACCAGAGCCGCGGCAAGGGAAATCTCGGCCGCGTCCTTCTTGACAAGCTTCTCCACAAAATCTTTGAAATGGAGGTCCAGATAAGAAAACGTCACGTTTTCATAAAAGCGGTTGATGGTTTCCAGTTTCATAAAATATTTGTCAAAGCCAGCAGATATCCTTAGAAGGTGTTTTCAAACACCTTCATGAGCGGGCCATCCTCCTGAAATGATTGGACAAACCGGAGATGGCCATCTCCCGAAAACCCGCACCATTGCGGGGTTCACAAGGGAGTTTTGGCATCCTTCATTTCATCGGATGGGAAAAGTTTGTAGTTCCGCCTTCAGGCGGTGCCACACCGCCTGAAGGCGGAACTACAAACTTTCAGCTTAAAAAAATGTAAACCCATAAATGAAGGATGCCTTAAAATTCAGAGCATACCATATCAAGCATCAAGTTTAAAGCTTTCATTACAGACCATATTTTTTCACTTTTTTGAGCCGATTGAGGGTGTGTTCTCAAAGTGGCGAGTTCCTGATTCCGGGATGCTGTCTCTTGACAATCTTTTTTTGAATGGTTATCATATTTGGCTGTGTACAGGACAAAAAATTGGGAATGGGCGAGAAACCCGGCTTTTTCCCAAACGGCCGACCTTCCAACTGCAAGAAAAAGCCGGGTTTCTTTTCCCCAATCATTTTTTTGTCCTGTACACAGATATTTGGACGTGAATCCGGAGTATAAAGCTTGCGTCCGGAAATACTGATTGGGAGGCGTCGCGCAAAGCTTTGCACTCCAGATGATCTCTGCTCGGACACGCAAGGCAAGCTTTGCACTCCGGATGATCTCTGCTTGGACACGCAAGGCAGGCTTTGCGCTCCGGATGATCTCTGCTCGGACACGCAAGGCAGGCTTTGCACTCCGGATGATCTCTGCTCGGACACGCAAGGCAGGCTTTGCACTCCGGATGATCTCTGCTTGGACAC
>JAOZRQ010000160.1:10479-12689 GCA_029940115.1 Desulfobacterales bacterium | reverse complement strand
TTCTGGAGTGCCAAACTTCCAGTTTGGCATGCATCGGTTCTGGAGTGCCAAACTTCCAGTTTGGCATGCATCGGTTCTGGAGTGCCAAACTTCCAGTTTGGCATGCATCGGTTCTGGAGTGCCAAACTTGTTTGGCATGCCCGAAAACCGGGTCTCCCCAGATGGTTTATGTCAACATTTCCCCATTTGCGCTTCAGGTATTCGGCCACGAGGCGGCGGTGGCATTCTTTGGGTTCATTCTCGCTACATAGGAGACAGTCTCCATGGGAGATGTTTCCGGTCATTGTCTCCTCAATCTTCCGCGCCTTCATCAGCTTCATGAAATGCTTTTCATAGACGGACCACTCCCCCTTATTCTTCTTGTGCTCGTCCAAAATCTCCTTTGTCGGCGCAAGTTCCGGGGTGTGGATATAGTCTATGCCGCATAGGGTCTTGAGAAAGTAGCGGAGATCATCCCGCTTGGCAAACCCCGCGAGCTGGGAGGAATTGTTCAGGCGGATGTCCACAATGCGCCTGACCCCCGCCTCGCTTAACAGGGTGAAGAATTTTTCAGCGGTTTTCTTGGTGAACCCGATGGTGAATATCTTGATTTTTTTCATGGCTGTCCCTTTTTTGAAGGGTGAAGGGTGTTCATCCCTCATCCTTACATAATGCTTATAGATCATGCAAGACAGGTTTGTCAAGAGACAAGTCGAGAATTGAGAATTGTGAGGAAAAGGGGCATCCTTCATTTGTGGGTTTGCATTTCAGTTTGCAGTTCCGCCTTCAGGCGGTGCTGCACCGCCGAGAGGCGGAACCACAAACTGAAATGTGTCAACCACTTTTTAGGCAAAATGAAGGATGCCGGAAAAGGGGACTGTTTTCTCTCGGGATAAGTACCTGACCAAAAGTTTTTCGCTTCCGTCGGATTGCCAAATCCAGCGGCCCGGATCACCGCCGGATTTGGCAATCCGGCGGGAGCATGAGGGAACTGACGTCATAACCAGTTCCCAATCAGCAAAAACGGTGCCCAGTAAGTCGGATGCCGATATCGGGTTTGGCCGATCAGTTTTCTCTGGGCCTTCTGGAGGGCTTTTGCCTTTGAGATGTCGGGAGTTTTGAGGTTCCGGTAGAATTCGCTGATCATTATGGATGTGGCCTCGTCGTCAACCAGCCACAGGGACGCGACCGCGCTTCTGGCCCCTGCCTTGATGGCCACGCCGGCAAGCCCCAGCGCGGCGCGGTCATCCCCCACCGCGGTCTGACACGCGCTCAGGGTCAGCAACTCCACCGGCTTGTCACGAAATCTGCCGATGCCGATCAGCCGCTCCAGCTGATCCATGGTCAGTCTGCCGTCGGCGGTCAGGAGGAAGGTCTCCTCTGGAGAGCCGCCGAAGTGTCCGTGGGTGGCCATATGAACCACCGTATAGGCCCGACCCCTGAACTCAGTCAGGTTGTCAATGGTGTAGGTTTCGTCTTGAAGCACGGTTCCCCCCATAATCTCCCTTATGTTTCTCAGTTCTGAAGGAACATTCGGCAGGGGGAGGAATTTTCCCTTGGCCTTGGAAAGACCGACCATGAGCATGTCGGCCTGTTCAGCGTCCATCTGCCGGGGGTCGGTGAGGGTCACCGCGGGGACCGTCACAACGGCATGTGTCTCAATCAGGAAATGCTTCCCGTCATGGAGAGCGGAGAAGGGAATCATGCGAAGGAGACTGTCGGGCGCGATGATCAGCGTATCCACCTCCCGAGCGGCCAGCAGGGTCTCCGCAGGACCGAGCAGCCAGTCATACAAAACTGCTTGGCATCTTCCCAATATCCATGATACCAGCGATTTTGGAGGGATATGCAAAACCGCCTCACCGTCTCCCTGAGACGATCCTCATCCACCGGAACCATGACATGCCTCATCCCGTCAGGCAGGGTCATCAGCAATGCCAAGGACTCCCGCAAAGGGATCGGATAGATCACCGCCGTATGAGCTGGCGCACGATCCAGGCGGGCAACTTTCTTCTGCATTGCGATGACGCATTCATCCTCAAAAAAATCCTGCAATTCCGCTGTTTTCAGCAGTTCCATCGTATCCCGGGCCTCTCTGAGCTTTTCCTCATAAGCTGTAGGCGGTAAGCTGTAAGCTGTAAGCTGTAAGTCCGGCTTGGAACTTTCAGCTTCCAGCTTGGAACTTTCAGCTTCCGGCTTGGAACTTTCAGCTTCCGGCTTGGAACTTTCAG
>JAOZRQ010000160.1:0-10379 GCA_029940115.1 Desulfobacterales bacterium | reverse complement strand
CTTCCAGCTTGGAACTTTCAGCTTCCAGCTTGGAACTTTCAGCTTCCAGCTTGGAACTTTCAGCTTCCAGCTTGGAGCTTCCAGCTTCCTTCAGCAACAGTTCCGTCAGCTCCAAATAGACCGGCCGGATTCTCTCGGAGAAGATGTCTTTTCGGGTACGATACCCTTTCAGGAGTTGCTGCCGGATTGGGTTCACTGTCGAAAGCGCCTCACGATATGACTTTATGGCGTTCTCCATACTCCCTTGGGCCTTGAACAGCCTTCCCCGCTGCCATTGCCAGAGATAACCGATTTCGGGGAGATCTCCCTGCTGGGCATGGAAGATGGCGCGGCGGGTCAGTGCCAGGGCCTCCGCATGGTGGCGTTCCCTTTCATAACAGTTTGATCCTTCCTTTGGGAACCTGTTCATGTTCGGAAAAAAGGGATAAGGCGTATAGGATATTCTTTCAGGTTATCCCGGATATCTTTTCTTCTCGAAGTAGCTTGTATTCAATTTTCTCCAACAGGATATCCAAACGATTGATCTCATCCCTGAACATCCGTTCCAGAGCCGACTTTTCGTCGTCCCCCATCATCATCCTCGTACCGAGCCGCACCATGTCCCCGAACTTGCCGCCGATGAAATCCCACGCCTGCTCCTTCTCTTTGAACCCGAACTTTTTGTAAATCTGGAATGCGCGCTCCTTCCCCAGATCATCTATAAGGAGATTCTCGCTTCTCCCCTCCAGTCTGGCATTGCCATAAATCTGCTCGATGAACAGGCAGTCACTGGTGCTTGCCAGACAGTGGGCGATGTGGGTCTCCTTGGTCATCCTTACCATGAAGTTGAACAGGTCATGGAGTACAAGCCCGTTTTTCTTCACTTCCCTGAGCATCTGCAATTCATCCAGCACAAGGACCGGCTTCCCAGAGCGGCCTCCCCGAAAAGCGTTATAATCAGCAGAATGCAGGCGGGGGATTTGCCAATCGTTCGACTGAGCTCACGCCGAAGCCCCCGCGAGCGTCATGGATACTCATTTCCGGCCTTTCTTCTCTTTCTTATCGTCCTTCTTCACATTCGTGCCGGGCTTTCCGCCTTCCTTGTCATCTTTGCCTTTCTTATCAGGCTTTCCGCTCTCCTTCTTTTCCTCCTCTTTCTCTTTCTTCGGCTCCGCATCAGGCTTTCCGCTCTCCTTCTCTTTCTTCACATCGGTTGCGGGTTTTTCACCTTTTACGGGGTCGGCAGGGGGCGTTTCGGCCTCGCCGTTGCTCTGCTCTTTCCCGGCTACCAGCTTCTTGCCTTCCTTGAGCATTTCAGTGTAATACGCCTTCACCTTTTCAGAATCAAAGGTCAAAAAGGTGCCGCCCGAAGCAAAATGCTGGGTAAAGACCTTGCCGACCGCGTAGGTGGTGGCACCTGCAACAACTGGCATGGTGATGACACTGACCGTTTGTCCCATCACAGGAATGAGCTTGGACAAACTCATCGACAAGGACCCTGACACTGTGGGGGGCAATGCGCCTCCGACCAAGGAGGAGATGATATTCTTCACCTTGTCCTTGGAAAATGGAACATTGTAAACATTGGCAATTTTCCTCAGCATATTTAGCTGGATGCCTGTGAGGGCAACAAAGTCTATCAGGGGAATAGGAACTAGGCTGACACCGGCCGCGCCCCATACATGATATCTGATAAGCTTTTCCACATCCTTTGATGGCTTTTTGACCCCTGTTTCAGGAAGTTCTTGAGTCCGCGCTTCAGTTTGCATCTGTCCTCCTTATTCTTAAAAAAATGGCTGATTACAACGCTTTTTGGGGAGACGGTCCGTGAACTCAAACTTGATACTTGGACATTCATTTACGCGCACATCCAAGTTCAAGTTCACAGGCCTCCATAAATCCGTTATAATTAGCATAAAACATGTCCGATGTCAACCATAAACAACCAATCAAAAATTGAACTTGGGCGTAATATCTTCAATTTTCAATTTTCTCAGCCTCTCCGTCATGGTCCGCCTGAGATGCTCCACCCGCCGCAGGGTGTGATGACTGATCGCGTCACGTCTCAGGTCCTTGATCAGCCACAAGGTCCCGTAGCTCCCCCATTCATTGTCCAGCAGGGGCAACTCCAGCTTCATGACCCCCTTTCCGCAGAAGTCCTCTCTGACGGCGAAGCTGTTTCGGGTCCATGTCCGTTCCATATGGATTTGCCCTCCAAGAGACCCCACTTCCTCCAAGTGCATCTCTGCCATGTCAAATTTCAGCATGCGCAGGGCAATGCAAATGTTGATCCACATCTCATTTACATCGCGGGAACCTGCGATTTCGAGCTGGAGGTTCAGAAAATTTCTCCGGTCACGGCTGATCCCCGCCTCATCACTCACATCCCTGAACCACTCACGGAACTTATGGGCCGCGAGGTGATCAAAATATCCGAGCTTTCGGATGCCGGTGATGGCGGCAATTCCAAATAAGATGAGAAACAACGCGGCCCGGTCATCCCTGATATGGACGATGATGATGGAGAGGATCCCCATCAAGATGGTGATTCCGTAAAGGAGCAACACCGCATACCGATGGGTCAGCCCGAGGTTGAGCAGTCTGTGGTGCAGATGGTCCTTGTCCGGATGAAAGAGTCGTTGGCCCAGGAGAAATCGCCGGATGGGGGCCAGCAGGGTGTCCATCAGGGGAATGCCCATTGCGATGAAGGGGACCAATATGGCCGCGGTGGCTTGGCTCTTCATGGACCCCATGATGCTCAGGGCGGCCAGCATGTAGCCCGCGAAATAACTCCCGCTGTCCCCCATGAAGATGGACGCGGGATTGAAATTGTATCGCAAAAAGCCGAGTGATGCGCCCCCAAGTGCGGCCAAGGCGGTGGCCACCAGCAACCTGTCGGTGTTCACGCAGAAGATCAGCAGAACCAGCGACGCGAACAGCGTCACCCCCGCGGCCAAGCCGTCCAAACCGTCAATCAGATTGATGGCGTTGATCACCAAGACGAACCAGAACAGTGTCACCGGAAAGGCCCAAAACCCCGGATACCAATGGATGCCGGGCAGAAGGAGCACATATATCTTTATTCCGCCCATGTAAGCGACCGATGCCGAGAGTATTTGAACAGCAAACTTCACCCCAGGCCCCAGTCTGTGCAAATCATCTGCCAATCCGAGCCCGAAGGCGAGCGAAGCTCCCAGTGCAAGGTAGGTGATGCGGCGGAGGTCTTGGCTTGCCAATTCCCACAGGGGGCCGGAACTGAACAGAAGGGCCGTGAATGAGAGAAAAAAAGCCAAGTAGAGTGCCACGCCGCCGATCCTCGGAAGTTCCCGGGAATGGATGTCCCTCTCCGAAGGCGAGGCAACGAGGTTGTGCTTACGCGCAAGTTTTCCCACCCGCGGTGTCAGAATCAGGGAGAGGAGAAGGGAGAGGAGAAATATGAGAAGAATGGATGTCATTCAGGAATCGCCTTACAGCTTTACTCCCGGATAATGGAGAGATCCCGTCTTGAAGAAGATATGGTGACCGTAAACCCTGTGATGACATCAATCAGTGCCATGAGTGTCAAAATCAGGAATGAGGATGTCCCTGCTTTTTCGACAACAATGAACTCTATCAAAAATACAACAAACACAAGCATGGAAAGCGCATGGTCAATGATGGAGACATTTGATGTTCGGGTTGATTTGAAAATCTCGATGCACAGGGCAATGACCCCCAAGATGATCAGCAGGTCATTCACGTCAAGGATGAATGTCGCGCCTGAAAGCAACCTCATCTGGATCAGCGTGGCATCCATGATGCGCTGGGCCTCGGTTCCTCCTGAAAATGCAAGAATATTGTAAAGAATGAGCACATACAGGAAGAAAGGGATGTGTCTGAATAGTTTCATGGTTTGAATTCCTTTGGTTATCCGCGCTCGCGCCCGTTCCCATGCCCGCGCCCGTGCCTGGATTTCTTTTCTGTCAAGGTACCCTGAAGGGAAAAACCCGATTTTGATCCCGGCCAATGTGACGAGTCCCGAAAGAGAAACCGGATTTTCTCATTCTTCATTCTTGGTTCTAACGGTTTTTGTGGTTTCCGAAACGGGCTGAGAATTGTGATCCGCGGATGAACGCGGATGAACGCGGATGGCCTGGCCCATCCGCGGTCTGTCCCCGGTCTGTCCCTCCCGTCTGAAACCACACGCAACCACAAAATCCGTTAGAATCAGCTTCATTCTTCATAGTTCTTCTCGTGACCGTCTGAAATCACACGCAACCACAAAATCCGTTAGAATCAGCTTCATTTCACTTGATGCCCTTGGCGTTCATCTCCTCCTGATACTTTTTGTCCATCACCCCGATATGGTTTCGCAACCAATCCGTAAGGAGCATGGATACGCCGGAGCTGACGAACGCGGCCATGCCTCTGTCCGCCTGCTCCTTGTAATCTTCAATGGAGGATATGAATTTCCGGTGCGCGGTTTTCTGATCTTCCAGCCTCACATAGTTGATCTGCTCCATCAACCGCTCCTCTTCGCCAAAGTGATATTTGGTATAATCAAGGAGTTCTTTGATGATGCTCGCGATCACATCCATTGCCTTGCCTATGGTCATCGCATCATGCAGTTTGTTCAACATGTCAAAGAGCTTCTGATGATGCGAGTCCATGCGGGACACCCCCACGCTGTACTGGTCTGACCATTCAAATAAAGCCATCCTTACTTAATCTCCTTCGGAATTTTCAAAAAATTGCTCTGTTACAGGACAAAAACCCGGCTTTTCTCCCAGACGGGCAGATTTCCAAACCGCCGGGTTTCTCGCCTTCGCGACTTTTTGTCCTGTACAAAGATATTTAAGGATAAAATTCCGTAAAAATGATAAAAAGTCAAGAGAAAAATGCAACACAGCAAAAATTGTCACGTTTAAGTTCACAGGAAATCAGTGAATATGAAAGAACAGAGAACCTTGGTTTCAGAGCTTGGGCGATCAGATTTCCATGCTTGCCCCGACATCTCTTATCGGGACGCGGGTTTCTTTGTTCTTTTGGCAGAGAAACCCGGTTTCAGCCCTCAGGGGACTGGGCGATCAGGTTTCCATGCTTGCCCGACATCTCTTGTCGGGGCGCGGCAGGATGTCAAAAACCGGGTTTCAGATCTGCTGATTATCACCGTTACGCGCTAAGGTTACGTTTTTTTATTGACTTTCCCCCTGAACTGGATAAAATGCAGAATATCGTTGGCCATGAACGAGTCGGCTCTGGACTTGTGAGAGGCTGGTGACCTACGCGGGCAGCTTTCCATGCCGCTTTCGGAAATATATGCCCCGAAGCATGAAGGTTCCAACGGATAATGAACAATTCTGGTTCTGACGGATTTTGTGGTACTGCATCATCTCAGCCGGTTGGAAAAACGCGGAGGCCATCCGAATCACCGCATTCAAAAAACGGCCCCAGACCACAAAATCCGTCAGATTCTCATATGAACCGCAACTGTGTACAGGACAAAAAAGGTGACTGAGGAAAGAAACCCGGCTTTTTCTTGCAGTTGGGAAGTCGGCTGTTTGGAAAAAAGCCGGGTTTATCGCCCGTTCCCGATTTTTTGTCCTGTACACAGGAACCGCAGGAAAGAATCATTCATGAATCAGACAAAAAGAGAGACCGTGCTGATTGTTGACGATACCCCTGCCAATCTCGGCGTATTGTTTGAATCTTTACGCCAAGCGGGGTTCAAGGTGCTTATCGCGGAGGAGAGCGAAAGAGCGGTCAAGATCGTGGAAACATTTCAACCGGCGATTGTTCTTCTCGACATGGCGCTCTTGGATACAGATCTCTGTCTGCTTCTGAAAGAAAAGACGGACGCGCCTGTGATCTTCCTCAGTGTCCGAACAGGCATGGAATACAAGCTCAGGGCCCTTGACACGGATGCGGTGGATTACACCACCGAGCCTTTTCATCTGGAAGAAGTTGTCGCGCGCGTGGAAAGACATCTGGAATTGCGAAACCTGCAAACGCGTCTTGAGGAGAAAAACGTTGTGCTTGAACGGGAAATGCGGGACATATGCAGATTGAGAATGCCTTGAAAAAAGCCAAGGCAGAGGCTGAATCCGCAAATCAGGCAAAGCGAACATTTCTCGCGAGCATGAGCCACGAGATTCGGACCCCTCTGAACGCGATCATCAATATGAGCTGGTTCCTGTCTGACACAGAACTGACCGCGGAACAAGATGGCTATGTGAAAACGCTCCTCTCCTCCTCAGAAGTGTTGGTTAACAACGTCTTGGATTTCTCCAAAATCGAATCTGGAAAGGAAGGGGCGGGTAGCACACTCTGGTTTGCCGCGGTGTTTGAAAAGTCCTCCGGAAAGTCAGAGACACCCGCTGTCAGGCAAACCGTGATCCCTGAATCTTCCATCCCGCCTTACCGCATCCTTGTCGCGGAAGATAGTCTCTCCAATCAGCAAGTGGTGCGGATGATCCTGAAAAAAGCTGGTCTTTCCGGCGATTTTGTGGGAAGTCCTTGATGCGCTCAAAACTACGGACTACGATCTTGTGCTGATGGATGTTCAGATGCCGGAGCTGGACGGCATCGAAGCCACAAAGATCATTCGCGATCCGAAATCGGGTGTGCGTAATCATGACATTCCGATCATCGCGATGACCGCCCATGTGGAGAAAAGTTCTCCTCAACATTGCCTTGACTCGGGGATGAATGCGTATCTCTCCAAACCGCTCCATGCCGTCGAACTTCTTGCCGCGATCAGAGGTCAGACATGCCCTGCTTCCAGCATTTCAGCGGCAACGCCCCTTGTGAAAGAATTGGCTGGCCTTCTTGATACCAGCGATATCGAGTCCGAGGAGCGTGTGAAAGCGTTGAGGGGCATTCTCAATGACTCCGTATGCGAAGTCCGGATGGTCCGACTTGAAAAGCAGATCAACCACTATGATTTCAAAAAAGCCCGGAAAACATTGGCGGAAATTTCCGCATATCTGGAGATTCCTTTATAACCCGTGCTCCCGCCCGTGCCTCGCCCCTGCCCCCCGCCGTGCCCCGGCAGGGCACGGGTGTTATGGGAAATACCGCGATGAAAAATCTGATTTCAAGACGCTGGCAATTCATCTTCATGCTACTTTCTCTCTCCATGGCAACGGGGCTCTATCTTGCCTTGACCCTTCCGAGAACTTACATTGCAGAGGCGGTGGTCCTCATACCCTCCGAAAACTTGCCTGATCCCCTCGTGGAGACGAATCCGATCATCCTGTCCCACCAGATAAAGCGGCATGGCGCTATCCGAAAAGCGATAAAAGAGACCGGGATTTTTTCAGAATCGGGATATGAACTGGTCACTGAGGAGGAGAAGCTTGTCCTGATGCAGAGAAACATGTCCGTGCGTGTGAAAAACGACGATGAGACGATTGCCATTGCCATTTCGCTCAAAGGGGACCATCCGGAAAAAACGGCAGCGGCCGTCAACTCCATCGCTGCTGATTTTGTTGACCGAAAGATCCGGCTCACCACAGAATTTCTTGCAGATGTCAGGGATTTTGTCGAAGCGAAACTCAGGGTCAGGAAAAAGGAGCGCCGGCTTGTTGAAGGCTCGCTCAAAGCCTATCATGCAGACCACACGGGCAGGCTTCCGAAAGACCTGAACACGAACATGCATGCCCTTTCAAAGCTTCGGGGGGAGTTGACCGAAGATCAGGAGCGTCTGAGTGACAAACAGATCCGGCTGGCCCAACAGGAGGCTCAGGCAGAGGCGATCCGTCGGGAAATGGAGGCCCACGCCCCTCCAAAGACACCCGAATCCACGGTTTGGATGACATCGGAAGATGCGCTGGAACTGGAACGATTGAAAGCAGAATATGTGAGACTTGTCGCGAGATATACCCATCACCATCCGGATGTCATATCGGCGAAGGAGAAGATAGCGGAACTTGAACCAGAAGTCGAAAGGCAGGCGCAAGAGAGAGGCTTGCAGATTGAACGTCGGAAAAGGGAGGCGGAGCAGGCTGGCGAAACGCACCGAGCGGCCACACTCGGGGAACTCAGGGAGGTGGACGCGCGCGGTGATGCGTTGCGCCGGGAGATCAAAAAAGATCAGAAGAATCTCTCAAGATTGCGCCGTCAGATCCGCATCTGCGAGAAACGGATTGAAGATACCCCGAAAAGAGAGCAGGAGATGGCGGCTTTGCAACGCGCTTATGAGACCATTCAGGAGGCATGTCAGCCGTTGTTGAAGAAAAGAATGGAGGCGGACATGCTTCTGGCAGAATGGCGAAAAACCGGTCCGCAACATCTGCACATTCAACATCCGGCCCAGCCCCCTGACACGCCTGTGGGGCCTGATATCCGGAAGCTGTTTCTGTTCTCTCTCGGAGCGGGGATCGGAGCGGGGCTGATGCTGGCGATTCTGTTGGAACTGTTCCGGGATGCCTCTCCGATATCGGTGAGGCGGAGAATCGGGCAGGTTCTGAATATCTGCCTTGTCTTGGTGACCCTTTCCCTGTTCGCAGGATTTGCCTGTCTGGCTTCAAAAGGACCCGTTTGGGATCTGTGACCAAACAACATCCCGCCGCAATCCCATACGGAAATTTCATGGGCATCTTGACAGTTATGGAGTTTCCTTCAAAATGAAGGATGCTGAAAAATCTCTCACAGAACCGGATCCCACGCGCAAAAATTTTTCAGCAACTTGAGCCCGGGCCGTCCGCTCTTCTCAAGATGAAACTGGGTGGCAATGATATTTTTGCATCCGATGATGGAAGAGAAGGTGACGCCGTAGTCGGTCTCGCCAATCCCATGCGCGGCATCATCCGGGGCAGGATAAAACCCGTGTACAAAATAGAACTCGTCGGCCTCACCGATTCCGGAAAGCACCGGGTGTCCCTTTCTGACAAGGACGCGGTTCCATCCCATGTGGGGGATCTTCAAGGAACTGCCATCCTCGGCCTTCTTTTGCTTCATCTCATGCGGAAAGGCCCGGGTGGAGCCGCTGATGATCCCCATGCAGGGGGTGCCGCCATCCTCCTCACTCTGTTCCATGATGACTTGGGTGCCGAGACATATGCCGAGAATCGGCTTGCCCGCGGCCAAGGCATCCTTTATGGCCTTGTCAAGCCCCAGCCGTTTGAGACTCCTCATGGCCGATCCGGCCGCGCCGACCCCCGGAAAGATGATCCGTTCAGCGGCCGCCAGCTCCTGAATGTCATTGGTGACCACACATTCAAAGCCGATGTGCGTCACGGCCCGGGCAACACTTGTCAGATTTCCTGCGTCGTAGTCCATGATTGCAATCATAGTCATTCAAAAATCTATATTTTTTTCAAACCTGTCCACACTCCGGAGTGCAAAGCTTGCTTTGTGCGTATGGCCGGAAGCAGGCGGCACACAAAGCTTCGCACTCTGAAGCGACAGGCATTTAAGTACCTTGGCCATAAATTTTTAGGTGTCAGTATATGAGCGGCCAAATCAAGTGTTTCCATGTAAAGACATCTGAGTTGCTCAATATCCTCCTTGCCGAAATTTCGCGCCCGGCTCATGTAGATATCCAAAAAACCTCCTATTCCTTTTGTGAAATGTTCGACATGGCGCAATGCAAAGAAGCGCAGAACCAACTCTGCATCACCCATTTTTTCATATAACGTGTTCTTGATCGGAGAACCCAATTCATTTTTCTCATCCTCATTCTCAGTGTATCTTGGCATACCGAAGGCATCCCTGAACTGATCAAGTCTTGTGAGCTCCAAAAGCATATCGTTGAACGGGCCTTGAAAGAGACTGTTTCTGATTTCCTGATTCTCAAGTTTGACCCCCCCTGTGTTCAGTCTCTCAAATACGGTCTGGCGGAGAAGCATGGCATACTCCTCGTCAGGAGTGGATTCTTTCAGGACGATAATGTAGGAGATCGATCTCCGATCAAGTCCTTGGCGGATTTGTGAGGGAAGCGTTGAGTAGGTGCGGCCATCCAATTCTTCCCATATGCTTAACCCCTTGAGCTTGAGCTTCCCATCATAAAATGACTTCAAGGCATTTATCCGTTGCTGACCATCCATCACCTCATATTTGTTGAAATCCTTCTCATACAAAAAAAGGGGGGGAACCGGAATATTCATGATAAAAGACTCGATCAGTCTTGATTGCTGTTCGATTTTCCAGCGTTCCCTACGCTGATAAAATGGCCTTGTCTCCATATATCCCGGCTTTTCCAACGCACTGATGAAATTGGGTAGCTTCTCCCGGTTCGCTTCTGTGATAAGACGCTGTTCGCCGACACTGTATTTTAAATTGATCTCAGCATCTGTCATCTTTGGTGATGAGACCTTGACGGGTTTCTCCCACATCTTTTTTTCACTCTGAGTAAACATCGTTTTTTCACGCATCACGTTTCACGCATCACGTTTCACGCATCACGTTTCACGCATCAC
>JAOZRQ010000666.1 GCA_029940115.1 Desulfobacterales bacterium | reverse complement strand
AAAAATGGTGAAAGATGGCGCGTGGGCAACAATCAAACCTGAACCCTACAGCAACAACAAACCAAGCAACAAACATTGCAGAAACTAAATTTGATTTACATGGGAGAGAATATGCCCGCTTTCAAAGAGTGGACATTGGCTCAACTGGATCGGACATTCGGCATGAAACAGGTGAAAACATCCCCTGTTCTCGAAGACTGGCTGAACCGTCAGGCAGACATTTCCGATTTTGAGCGTCAGGCCCTGCTGACGCTTCAGGAAAATCTCATTTTGAATGTCCATGACTGGAACGAAACCGAACTGGCGTACAATTTCATCGGTCCGGTGATGGCCTTTGTCAGATTCACCACAGAAAAATTCAACTTCTTTGCCGAACGCCCGCTTGCCGGAACGGTGGATGGCATTGAGATGAGCGGGAAACCTGACGGCATGGTCGCGTCAGGCTTCCGCGAGCCGGAAATCCCCTATTTCTGCCTTCAGGAATACAAGAAGGAGACTGACCCCAAAGGAGATCCGGCCGCGCAGGTTCTTGCGGCCATGATCACGGCCGAGGAACTCAACGAACATCTTTATCCGGCTTATGGCTGTTATGTGAAAGGGAGTTTCTGGTATTTTCTGACATTGCAGGGAAGGGAGTACGGCATCAGCGTACCGTATGTGGCAACACGGGAGGATGTGTTCGACATTTTCAGAATCCTGAAGGCCCTGAAACAGATGATCATCGGAATTGTGGAAGAGCGGAAATGATGCGTAACTGAGGGGTAATAAGACATGTTGTCGTTTAAAGAATGTACGTTAGACCAGTTGGACGAGATGTTCGGCCTGAAACCGTTGCCTTTAAGACAGATGCCCGTTTTGCAAACATGGCTGGATGGGCAGAATGAAGTTTCAGAGCAGGAACGGGGATATCTGTCACTTCTCCAAGAATATTTGCAGGAGCATGTGGAAGATTGGAATGAGCAGGAACTCGCCATGCATTTTATCGGACCGATGTTTGCCTTGGTGAAATTTGACTATGAACGCAAATTTGCCCTCTTTGCCGAGCGCCCGCTGAACGGCGTGGTTGAGGGGATTGAGATGGGCGGCAGGCCTGACGGTCTGATTGCCACAGGGTACCGTCTGCCCGGAAAACCGTACTTCTGCTTTCAGGAATACAAAAAGGAAAAAGAACCCGAAGGCGACCCCCAAGCCCAGGTGCTGGCCGCTATGCTGGTGGCGCAGGAAATCAATGAACATCAGTTTCCCATTTACGGTTGCCATGTACGCGGACGGTTGTGGTTTTTCATGGCCTTGGAAGGGAAGGAGTATGGAACCAGCGACGGGTATATTGCGACACGAGAAGATGTTTTTGATATTCTCCGGATATTGAAAGTGCTGAAACAGGTGATTATTGAGCGGATTAAGCGTGAAGCGTAAGGTGATCTGTGAATTTACGCATCACGTCTCACGCATCACGCTTCATTCAGGAAGAATCGCTCAATTTATATGTAACCTAAATTGAGCGATTCTTTGGGCTGAATATCTTTTATCCTTCCGCGTTCAAGTAAAAAAAAACGGCCTGCTATGTCAGTGACCGACATCCGATGCGTAATCATAAACACCGTCCGATTCTTAGCCAGTTTTTTCAATGAATCCTTCAGAGCCGATTCTGTATCCGCGTCTAAGGCCGATGTGGGTTCGTCAAAGATGAGGAGCCGCGGGTCCTTCAGAAATGCCCTGGCAATGGATATCCGCTGACGTTGCCCCACCGACAGATTGACGCCCCTCTCTCCCACCAAGGTCTGGTATCCCTCCTGAAACTGCCCGATCTCATCATGGATGCCCGCGTTCCGGGCCGCCCGAATCACCTCTTCCGACGACGCCGATGGTCTGCCGTATCTGATGTTCGCCTCAACGGTGTCGTTGAACAGGAAGATGTCTTGGGACACGAATCCGACCCGCTCCCTCAGCCATCGGGTGTCAATCTGCCTCAGATCATGTGCATCCAGAAAGATGGCCCCTGACTTGGGCGTGAGAAATTTGATCATGAGGTTGATCAGGGTGGTCTTTCCCGCGCCGCTGGGGCCGGTCAGGGCGACAATCTCACCGGGCCGGACTGTGAAGGAGACATCCGAAAGCACCGGCTTCCCCTCCTGATAGGCAAATGACACCTTCTCAAAGCGGATATCCCCCCTCAGATTCTCAGGCCGGATCATATCCTCGCGATCCCCCTCATCCTCAAATTCCGGAACCACCTCAAACATCTCCATCACCCGCTCCATGCCGGCAAACACACTCTGAAGATTCAAGAAGGTGCTGGACAAGCCGTTTGCCCGGGCCGACAGATAGGCCACATAAGCGATCAGCGCGGTCATGTCCCCGATGGTCATCTCCCCTCTTTCGATTCCACGGACACTGAGCCACACAATCAACAAGATGCTGAGGAGTTTGGTGGCCTGCATGGCATTCGCGGAGAATGAGTTGATGAGTGCCGATTTTATGTGGGCACTGAACAGGGATCTGATCTTGGCCGAGATCTTGGCCACCTCCCTTTTTTCGGAGACATGCGTCTTTATCACCTCCACGCCGGTAAGGACTTCCTGCATGTCCTTTGAAATCTGGGCATGTTTCTCCATGGTCTTCCGGCTGATGGCCCTCACCCGGGAACCGAAAAAATAATTGTTCAACACCCAGATCGGAATAAGAGCGAACAACATGAAAAAAATTTCGCTGTTGAGTGTGAAAAGTATCCCGCAACTGAAGAAAATATAAAAGAGATGGGTCATCAACTGGGGAATGATGCTTGAAAAGAAGCGTTGCACCGTGCTCACGTCACTTGAAATTCTGGACATGAGATAGCCGACCTGCCTTTCCTTCAGAAATGACAGGGAGAATCGCAACACCCGATCAAACAAGGCGGTTTGGATGTTGAAGGTGATCTCCTGCTGAAATCTGAGTATCAGAAAGTTCTGAACCATTCTGATCACCCCCATGAAGATGCCAATGACCAGAATCAGCAGGATCACAAGATTCACAGAACCCAGGACATATCGGATCGGATGGATCAGGGCTGAAAGATGGAGAGAGTTCAGAAAGGTCTCAAGATGGTCAAATCCTTCCTTCATGATCACAAAATCGATGAACACCTTGCTGCTCATGGGGAGCAGAGAGCCCAGCCCCGAGGTGGTCATCGTCAGCATCAGACTGATGAGGCCCAGTTTCCACAGGGGCCTGACAAACGGGACAAAAAACAGGATATCCCTGTATCTGAACGGATTTTCAGCCGATTCAGGCTTTCTGAACATCTCTCTCAGATATGTCAATGCGTTTAACATGAGCTGTAAGGTTTAAGGGTTAAGGGTTAAGGGTTAAGGGTTAAGGGTTAAGGGTTAAGGGTTAAGG
>JAOZRQ010000159.1:6534-12702 GCA_029940115.1 Desulfobacterales bacterium | reverse complement strand
CCTTTTCTCAGCACCGCCCGGAATGACAGGCTGGGGCCTCCCCTAAATCCGTTATAATCAGAAAAATCATCTTCTTATCCAACATCCTTGTAGCGATTGTCGGCGCAGATTCCGCTGATTGAAAGAAATCAGTGCAATCCTTCTCATCAGCGGCAATCAGCGGTTCAGAGGGTCAATGCTCCAAACCGCAGATTGACACAGATTCCTCGGATTCCGCTGGCTGAAAGAAATCAGTGCAATCCTTTCCATCAGCGGCAATCAGCGGTTCAGAGGGTCAATGCTCCGAACCGCAGATTGACACAGATTCCTCGGATTCCTTTCGTTTATGGCCCCAAAAAACCATAGGGCCTGATTCTGGAAATAATCAGTAGATCCAAAACGCTCGCGGGGGATTGCCAAATCCCCCGCCCAGGGCCCGGAGTTGCCGGCCCGAAGCGGCCCGCAACGGGGATTCCGGCATCTCCGATTTCCGGGGGATTTGCCGATCCCCAGAAGCGTGGAGGGAAAACTTTTGGATCTACTGATAATGTCTGGATCATTATTGATGTGAAAAATTATCTGAGTGTAATCAAAAGGTACTCTTCGTTCTTATTATAATTCTAACCAGAAAAAACGGTTTTCCTTACACTTGATTGGAAAAAAAAATTGTTCCTCCCGGTTCGATTTATCGTCTGAACGCCCGTTTTTTTATTTGGCCTTTTCAAAACCTTAATTATATTGATTCAGTCTGCTATAAATCCGGCGGGATGAATAGCAGACCGTACCCGCCGCCGGATTTAGAAACCCGGCAATAGCATCATCGGGGGGAAAGTTTTAGCTGATTATAACGCTTTTCGGGGAGGCCCTGTCCGTGAACGTGAACCCGAACGTGAACGTGAACCCGAACGTGAACATATTCATTTGCGGGCAAGTTCAAGCACAAGTTCAGGTTCAGGTTCAAGTTAGGCCGTCTAAATCAGCCAATTTTGCTTGGCCAACTTTTTGCCCGCCCCTGTCCGCCCCAAATTCCGTCAGGACAAGTGCTTGGGACGACATGGCCGGGTCCGAAAGTCGGGCAAAGAACATGGCTGGAAACTGGCGTTTTTAGACGGCCTAGGTTCAAGTTCAGGTTCAAGTTTACGGGCTCCCCTAAATCCGTTATAATTAGAGTTTTAGATATACTGATTATCGTTGAATTTACCCTCTGCAAGTCGATTATTCCAGCAAGCAAGCCGATTATTCCGGCCATAGACAGATATCCTTCCTTATGGGAAGCGATCCGACGATCACTGTGACTTGAGATTCTTTGTATCCGGGTGCGTTGACAATAAGCGTGTAATTGCCCTTTTCAAGCCCGGACATATAACATATGCCGAGAGAATTGCTATAATAAACGTCTTCTCTGACAATACCGTTGCCGACGTTTACATATATGATATCCACGCCCTGGATTCGTTTTGAATAGGAATGGGCGTCACATACATAACCAAAAATCTGCCCCGTTGAAAAAGGGGCGCTGGTGACATAAAAGTGAAAATCATACCCGGTATCGTCACCATAAACACTGCCATCGGTGTTTGTAACCTTTGCAAAGTAAAATGTTTCCTCTCCTCTGCATCGCCATTCCAGTCTGTACTCGCCTTTATCCGTTCTCTTCAGGGTTTCAAATTTGGCGTTATAAAGGGTAATTACAGGCTCGCATCGCACGTCCCGATTTTCGATTTCAAACACATGAGACCGCCCCCCTTCTCCGTAAAAAATGAACCAGTCCTCATCCTCAGCCGCATCAAACTCATGGTGTTCAGTATCCCCCGAAAAGATAAAAGAGGCTTCCACAGAGTTGTCATGGTCTTTATAAAAAAAAGGTTTCATTTGTAAGAGATTTTAGAATATGAACGGCTTCTTCCAACCCAATCTTATTGTCCCCGTTTACATCAACACCGGATGTGGCATAATCCAGTCGAATCAGTTCGACCTCCATGCCTGCCGCCACCTGCAAGGCCATCACGGCATTAGAGCCCTTTCTAAATTTAAGTTTTCTGGTTGCTTATGCTTTTATACCCCTACCTATTGGAGCAAGATAGCACTAACGGCAGATTGGTAAAGAAAATCAAGAGTGGAGAGGGGCCATGGGGACCACGGGCGCAAATTGCGGCCTCCCCTAAATCCGTTATAATCGGGCAAGACAAGAAGAAACTTGCAATAAAAGCGGTGGAGGTGGGAATAACCAAAGTTGCAATAAAGGCAGCAGGAGGATTGACAAGTGCAGGAGTTTGGTTAACAAAACAGACGGAAACTGAGGGAAATGCGACAACGGGTGAATCGATAGGCGAAGTTGCAGCTGGAACAAAAGATGAGGTAGTAGCCGATGCAACAAACGAAGCAAATGTGACAGCCGGCGAAACAGTAACTGAGGTGCTGGATGAAGCGTTAGCTGCTGGAGCAAGTGAAGTGAAAACTGAAGCAGCAGGTGAAGTCATATCTGAAGTGGCAAGTGAAGGTGTAACTGACGCCATAACAGGTATGATAGCTAAAGGAATACGTAATATTTTTGAGGCGATAACGTAAATACTCAATGATCAAGTGTTTGACTCGACTCAGGGAAAAAGCCCATCATTCCTGCGAAGGCAGAAATCCACCGCCGGGTCAGCAAGGCAATGGATTCCTGCTTTTGCAGGAATGACGGGGAAAAACTTGATCATCGAGTGATAGTGCTAGGCCATATTCAGCCACAAAGAAAAGGTGATCGCGGAGAATATCGTGCTGGCTGAAATGGCCGCGACCGAAAATTCCACATCGCCGTTCATCTCCTTTGCCATCACCCAGGAGATGGTGGCGGTGGGCGAGGCGAGCATGATCAGGCCCGGCAGATATTCCTGGGGCAACGGGCCGGACAACTGGTACAGGAGCAGGCCTATGCCGGGGAGTATCAGCAGTTTCATGGCGCTTGCAAAGAGGACCGAACCGATCCGAAGCCTCACCGAATCGAAAGAGAGGGAAGCGCCGATGAGCAACAATGCCGTGGGAAGAGCCAGACCGCTCAGTATGTCCAAGCTGCGGCCGATGACAATCGGCAGAGTGGCCCCGGTCAGGGAGAAAAGAATGCCTGCAACGGCAGATAGGATCACCGGGTTTCCCATGATCTTCAGGGCCATGCCGCGCCTGCTGACAGAAAGATCGTCCGCATGGAACTGGAGGATGAAAACTGCCAGGAAATTTTGCAGGATCATGATGAATCCCGCAATGATGCTGGCCCGCACCAGCCCCTCCTCCCCGAGATGATAATAGGCCACCGCCAATCCGATATATCCGAGGTTCCCATGAAAGGCGCTCTGGACAAATGTGCCGAGCCGTCTCGGTCCGATGCGGGCGATCCGGCCCGCAACCCAAGCCCCCGTGAAGACGATCAGGACCGACGCCAAGGTGATGGCAATGACTGCCCCGTTGAACTGGGTGGTCAGAGAGCCTTTTGAGATGGACCGAAAAATCATGGCCGGGATCGCCAGATAATAGACCAACCGGTTTGCCGGACCTGAAAATTCAGGCGGGATGAACCCCCTGACCCGGGCAAGCCATCCGAGGGAGATGATGGTGAAAATCGGAATGATTGTGGTAAAGATGTGTTGATTCATGGCTATCGGCTATTGGCGAGCGGCAAGCACCCCTCGCCTATCGCCCCTCGCCTATCGCCCTTAGAAGAAATATCACTTCCGTAATCCCTATTTTTCCATCGCCATCCACATCTGCATCTGGATGGAGATGCTCCGCCTCTCCTGCCAGCATCTTCAAAATGCGTATGGTGTCCCCCAATTCAATGATTCCGTTATGATCCGCATCGCCGGGGAGAGGGATGCAAGGGGCATAATCGCTGAGATTGCTCTCCGAAAAGTGGGCCAGCATCCCCCCTCCTCTTGAAAGACCGGCAATGCCGGCAGTTGCCGAGATGTTGAGATAGGTGATGCGAATCACGCCGTCAAAAAAGAGCTCCATCTGGAAACTGTTCAAAAGGGTGGGCTTGTCGTATTCAGGGATGTTCAGATACGTCACGGCCACCCGGTCTTCCGTCTGCTTCCATGTGACCCCTTTTGTCTTTTCGGGATTCAGATCATCCAGCAGGCCCGAAATCCGATGTCCTTTGAAATGAAAGGATAGCGACCTGTCCATTTCGTTTTTTCCGGACTCGAAGGCGATATCCCCATCACTCCCCACATAAAACGAGGAATAGGACGTAGCGTAAAGGGATACCTGCATGCCCTGGGCCAGTTCCACCTTTTCGTAGGAATCATCCAAGAGGGGAAGGAGGGTTCCGCCGTCAGGATCGGTGGGAAACTGCTCTGCCTCATCACGGCAGAGCGTGTAGAAATTTCCGGATCCATCCGGCGTGAACGTCAGGGTCTGAAGGGAGAGATCATTCCCCTTGACAAATTCCTCGGTGAGAAAATCAATCTCATAATGGGCCACCTGAATGGTGTCCGTGCCGGACTCCCATCCCGGAAGTGAGGCGGTCACCGTGGCGGTCTGGGTCTCATCCGCCTCTCCGTCGTATTCGATGGTGAGGTCAAACGTCGCCTCGGACTGCCCCGCGGGGACTGTCACCGTTTCCGGAACCGTGACCTCGCCAATGTCATCCGAGTTCAGGAAGATCGCCACATCCCGTTCCACCGGCCGGCTCACGAAGACGAGTCCTTGACCCGAAAGCACCCCATCCCCTTCTGTCGCGTATTCGGGGATGCGGAGCGTCAAGGTGGCCCGTTCGTTGTCATTGATCTGAATCGTGCCCGTCACCGTACCCTGACCCGGAGCCTCTGCGGTGACAACCACCTGCTGGGTGCCGTCCAGCAGCGTGTCATCCAGAACCGAGATGGCGAAGGCCGCCGAGGTCTGTCCCGCTGAAATGGTCACGGTGTCAGGGACGGCAAGCTCCGAATCGCTGTCAACTCGCAGGCTGACCAGAATATCTGTCTCCGGCATCTCCTGCACGCTCACGATGCCCTGCTCGCTCAGAAGCGCATCCCCTTCCGTCGCCGTCGCCGGGATGGTGAGGCTCAGGAAAGGGACATATGTGCGGATAAAGTCCGTAAGGACAGCTATTTTTGCATACACGCCGTAATATCCGGGTTCCGCACACCCCTCGCCCCAACTCGTGATGCCGGCCAGTCGCCATGTATCCCCCTCACGCACGATCAGAGGCCCCCCGCTGTCCCCCCTGCACGCGTCTTTCCCGCCTGCTTCGTAGCCGGCGCATATCATGGTGTCGGTGACTTCATCCTGAGAGAAAGCGTTCCGGCATGCCTCATCCGACACGATGGGCACGGAGACCTGTTGCAAGGTTTCTGGCGAACTGTAATACGAGGTGTCGGTAACCCCCCATCCGAGAGTGAGGGCCGTCTCTCCTGTAAGATCGATCTGTCCTGAAATCAGCGGGATGGGCGGATGAGAGGCGTTTTCCGCCAATTCGAGAAGTGCGATATCCGAGTGAAGTTCTACAGGGTCATAATCCGGATGCATGACAATTTGTTTTATCCGGATCCGCTCCCCGGTGTCGTTGCTCAGATCATGGATGCCCAGGACCACATCCATGCCGCTGGCCGTCTCGTCCTCTGCACAGTGCGCGGCGGTGACCACCCATCGGGGATGGATGAGGGACCCGCCGCACAGATGGCCTTGGTAGAGGTTATTCTCCCCTCTTTCAACCAAGGCCGTCATCCAAGGCCAATCTCCCGCCTCATCACCACCGATGATTCTGGCGGTTTTCCCCGGAGATGACATCTGATCCGCGTCCTTATCCGATCCGGCATCCGCCGAAACGGCCAAAGAGATCATAATGAACGCGGCGATGAAAATCGCTGTTTGACGACAAAATCTCATTTTTTGTTCCTCCATTCTATAATGTTTTCCTTGTCATTCCCGCGCAAGCGGGAATCCACTCCTTGTCATTCCCGCGAAGGCGGCAATCCGCTCCTCTCCTGTCATTCCCGCGAAAGCGGGAATCCATTGTCTCAACACAATGAGCAGAGAAACCCGGTTTCGCCTTCAGGGGATTGGGCGATCAGGCTTCGGTGACGCGGCATGGTGATCAGAAACCGGGTTTGTCCCGTCATTCCCGCGAAAGCGGGAATCCATTGTCTCAACATAATGAGCAGAGAAACCCGGTTTCGCCTTCAGGGGATTGGGCGATCAGGCTTCGGT
>JAOZRQ010000159.1:0-6434 GCA_029940115.1 Desulfobacterales bacterium | reverse complement strand
GACGCGGCATGGTGATCAGAAACCGGGTTTGTCCTGTCATTCCCGCGAAAGCGGGAATCCACTGTCACAACATGATAAGCCGTTGGCCAGCGGGTCACAACGAGGAAAGAAAGCCGGTTTCGCCCATCCTCTCGGATTCCCATCAATTTCACCATTGCAAAGTGTTCTCACCAAAGCCTTCCCCCAGTTATCTTCGTCAGGGTTCGGGCTACTTCTCCATTGGCATCAGCGTTTGTGACAAAATAAACTTGGCCATATTTGTGGAAAAGCGCACTTTCGCTGTCAGCCGGGAGATTGATCTCCCGGCCTTGGGCTCCCAGCCGGAAGCCCCGAAATCAATTTCGGGGCTGAGGGCGCAAGCAGGCTGAAGCCAGCTGACATGACAGCGGCAGGACCCGAAGTTGGCTGAGGCCAGTTCAAGTGACAGTGTTAGCGCACTTTCGCTGTCAGCTGGGGATTAATCCCCCGGAATCAATCCGATCTCTTGTAGTCGGCAGCCGGTGGATTCCTGCTTTCGCAGGAATCACCATTTTACAACCTCACTTCCCGGTGGCCACAAACACCGGGACAACCTTAACCCCCGTATTCTCATCAATGTGATCCGTCTCATACTGCTGACGATGTTCGTCGCCGATATGTTCGACAAACACGATTAGATGGATCACCTTTAGTCCCAGAGAGTTGCCGTATTCCGCGGCCTGCCCCAGCCACTTCCGATAATCGCTGTCACGGGTGAAACTTTTGAGTTCAAGACCGTATGTCTTCCCGACGTAACGGATGATGAGGTCAATGGCCCCGTTGCCCGTGGGAAACTCGGGCCACACCTTCGCATCGGTGTTTGCGAGAAACCGGTTCAGGTATTCGTACAGATTGAAGTGGAACACTGCCTCAAACACCCGGAGATCCCTGCGTCGGGGCGCATCCTCGAGCATCCAGTCCCGGTTCTTTCTCAGATGCCCCTCATACCGTCGGATGAGGTTTCCGATGTCCAAACGCTCCTCGGTGATGGTGTCACTCAGGTCATCGAACGGTTCAAATATCTGACCCATGTAGTGGAACAGCTCGTTGGAGAAATAATTGAACAGTCGTTTTTGGACAAAGGGGCAGGAGAACCTCACAAAAAACTCGCCCGGCTCGATGTCGATGACACCGTTCATGTAAAGAAAGTTGAAGATCGGATCGTCGAATCTGAAGGGCACCTTTTCCCGGGTCTTGAACATCTCAAGGACAAAATCCTTGCAGTGTTCCTGTTTCGCCTTGGAGATGATGTTCAGCACGGTGTTGTTCGGCAGCACCCGGAGCGCGACGGGATACACCTCCTCAAACACCTCCTCGCTCAATGGTCTGCTGTGATCCGGCCGGAACCAGTCGTGTCCCTCGGTGAGCAGCTCCCCGAACCAAGAGACCAGCCCGGGCTGTCCCCGGGTTTCATAAAACAGTCTGTCAATGACCGCCTGTTCCACCTTCTGGCCGCTCTCCCGTTCATACCATTGAAACATGGTGCGAACCTCCTCATCAGTGAGATTCGGAATGTGCAGGCTCCGCTGGACGTTGAACGGCGACCCCTTGACATTCTCAATGCCGAGAACGCTCCGGACCCCGATCAGGGCCACGCTGTGAAGCAGATACGCCTTCTCCGCAGACGGGTTCGGGTCTTCCTGACGGGCATTGTAAATGTTCCGGAAAACACTCGCAATGCTACTGATGGCGTCCTCGGTCAGCGCGTCGAACTCATCCATGATCAGGATAAGAGGTTTGTCCAGTCTTCCCTTTTCAAATATCTGCTCAAACGCCTCCGAATTTCCGACCCGGATGTCCCTCAGACCTAGGTGACGGAGGATCCTTCCTCCAATCGAGGATATGATCTCATCAACATCCTCGGTCATCTTGAGATGCTCCAAGTTCAGCTTCAGCACATGGAAACGCTTATCTTCCCTCAGTCTCCACAGCACGTCCCGCATGATCCATGTCTTGCCGCACTGGCGAGGGGCCCATACGGTGATGTAATGGCCGCCTTCTTCATCGGGAGATTCTCCAAGGAGCTGGGTGATGCCTCTCTGAATGAGTTCCTCCCTAGGTACATAATAATGCAGTTTTTTGCTGACAGGGCCGTAAGATGAGAATTTACGCATGACAAGCTCCTTTTCTGTAAATTTTGATTCTCATATTGGCATAAATTCCGGGGAGATGCCCTGCAAGGCCAGTTGGCTCAGGTGGTCCCTCAGCCTGCGGGCTTGGGACTTTGTCAGACCGAGACACCTGACGATCTCGGCCTTGACCATGTCGAACATCTCCTTGCAGCCCGCATTGGTCGCGCCGGCAAAGTCGGGACGGGTGTCGCAGGTGTCGGCCATCGTGTTGCCGAACATGAGCCGGTTCCCGACACCCTTCAGGCGCGTGTTGATCCACTCGTCACTGCACCTTTTCCTGCGGTACCCGGCAACGGCCTCGTCCATGGCCGCATCCGGGTTTTCCAGGTTCAGCTCCCGGCGCATGTTCACAGGACTCCCTAAATCCGTTATAATCATAAATTTTTGTTTCCTTTTCATACTCCTTTGATGGCTTGTCCAATCAGGGTCTCATTCCCATGTATAGTAGGTCACTTCATCGGCCACGCCATCCCCGTTTTTGTCACACGCCGCTTTTGCGATGTTCCCATTCTCATCATAGGTGTTGACGCAGGTATGAACATAATCGGGCCATCCATCAAAACCGTAGTCATATTCGTATTTCACCACATTTCCCTTGTCATCGTAAGAGTAAGTGTCAACACGCTCAATCCAGTCGTCGTCATTGTCATCATACGCCTCCATGGTTTTGTTTCCGTTGGCGTCGTACAAACGGATACGGACAGAATCGGACAAGCTGTCATCGTCGTATGCACACCTTTCCCTCACTTCTTCTCCGTCATTAAAGTAGGAATAGGTGCAAACGGAGTCAACCGAGCCGTCGTTCTCATCGTCATATTCGGATGTTGCCATGTTTCCGTCGGGGTCATAGACGTAACTGTAAACTCCGTCAATCAGTTTGTCGCCGCCATAGTCATGCGTCTCCCCGGTCAGTTTCCCTTCGGCGTCATAAACGTAGGTGTAAACATAGTCAAGGTGACCATCATTATGCGCGTCATAAATCTCCACAGTCATGTTTCCATCAGTATCATAGCGGTAATAATGAACCCGGTCAACTGATCCGTCGTTGTCTGTGTCCGTCTCTTTTCTGATGTTTCTCCATTCCTTCTCCGGAGGGATGCCATCAGGGGCTGACACCGCTTGCAGGATATAAATGGCTTCCTCAAGCCCCATCTTTTCGTCTCCGTTCACATCAGCGTCAATGTTGATCTTTTCCAGCTCCTCCCCTGCCACAAGTTTCAGACCAATTACAGCGTCTTCCAGGTCAACGGTTCTGTCATTGTTCATATCGCCGGGTATGGATGAGGGATGGGTATGGTTCAGATATTCATCGCCATCGGAAACACCATCTCCATCATAATCGCCGGTTCCGTCTCTCTCCAGTGTGTCGAAATACTTTATTTCCCAGTAATCCGGCATGTCATCGCTGTCACTGTCTGCTCCTGATATGCTGATGACTGCTCGTTGGGATGACTCTGACGCGCCGTCAGATGCGGCAAATCTGATTTTATAGTCACCCGTTTGGCCCATCTTCGGGGTCCAGTCAAAGACGGCGGTTCCATTTGCCTTATCGGTGAGACTTGCGCCTGGGGGAAGCGGTGAGGCTGACAGTGTGGGAGTTGTGCCGTTCGGATCGCCTGCTTCGACGACAAAGGAAAGCGGCTCCCCTTCACTGCCTGAACGATCCGGGATGAACTGAAGCACGGGCGGCTGAGGTCCGTCTGCCGGGTCTTCAAATATGAGTGTGTAAGCATCAGTGGTATTGGAATCGAACAGGTTCACAAAGTATTGCCAATTGTCGTCATCATCCCGTGTCTTGGAGAGCCATGCGTTTTCTTCCCGGATTTGTTTTCCGTCAGAGCGGATCACTTGTCTGAGAAGTTTCTGTCCGGCTTTGGGATCGGTCAGTTGAACGTACATAAAGCCGGATGTCACAGGTGCTGAAAGGGTGTAAGTCTCTCCTGATCCTGTAATTGCTGAGGCAGAAGACTGGTCCGAGACAACGGTATCCACATTGTCCGATTCATAGATCCGGTAAATGCTTCCGTCTTTTGCCAGAAAATCCCGGATATCATCCCGGTCGGGAAGGTCAGCAAGAACATCTCGGACAAGTGTATGGGTATTGGCTGTTTCCAAAAGCGAAGTGAGTTCTCCCCCGAGTTCGTCCGAGTGGGAGAACTCGGCTTCAAATTCGACAAACTGGCCGGATAATGAACAGGCCATCACCCATCGGGCAATTCCTGACTCCCCGGGTCCGATATCTCCGAAATCCGCAAGCAGGGTCGGAGCCGCTTCCTGTCCGTTTACCTCGGTCCCTTGGATGACAAAGTTGATCAGAAGTCCTTGTTCGTTTTCAACAATTCTGGGCTGGGCCGAGTCTATCTTAATATCCTTTGCCGTGCCGAATCCGTTGTTGCTCACCCGGACACCGAGGGAGAAGGGGATGACCGGTTCGGTTTCGGGTGTGAACGCATCATCACCATAGACATCTGACGGCAGAAAATAATTGAGGGTGAGCTGGGGCATGGGCTTTACAAAAATGTAATCCGGGCTGACTTCTATTTCGTGTTCCTCTTCGTTGATGGTATAGCTCAGTGTGGCCCCGACATAGTATAGCTTCCCTTTTTCCAGTCCGTTGGACGCTCCGGGAGCCGGGATGATCAGCCAGTGAATGTCTGCTGAAGACGATGGGAACACTGTTCCGGTTCCTTCCACATTGTCAATCTCCTCCAGCGAATCAATATGGATGAAAAACAGGGCATCTTCATTGGCCGGGTCGGAACTGCCAGGCACGCTGTTTCCGTTTTCATCGGAAAAATGCACGTCTGCTTTCACATTCTTCAAATAGATGCGGTCAAGCCCGTTGTTGATACGCAGATGTGCGTCAAATGCCTGTCGCTCCAAGGTGAGTTCCTGTCTGATCTCGATTTTCACTCTTGCACATACGGAATCATCCGCAAGCGCAACAAGCGGAAAGAAAATCAGAAACAGCAGAGCGTAAAAACTCCTCAACGTGTTTTGTCTTATGATCTTTTCCATTTTTGACCTCCTGCAATTAGGGAAATGATAATCAGTTGCTCACAAGCATCGAATCACCTTTCCGAATAAACACCTTTAACAATTCATCATCAACGGTGAGGGGACTGAACAGAATTTTCGCATAGTCCGTCTTTTCTATCACAGACCATTTTTCCCAGGAGCGGCAAGTTCTGAGGCGATCCAGGACGATCTGCCATTCTCTTCTGGATTCGCTGATTTTGCGCCACTCGCTCCAACGGGCGGCTTTTTCCGAGTGCCCGCGCTCTTTCTCCATGGTGATCAGCATGGATTGCATGGTCTCCAGCCTTTTGTCCTGCATTCAGAAAAACAAACTTACGGGAAGTCCATACATGTCATGCAGTCGCTTTATTTGTTCCAGCGTGATTTGGCGTTTGCCATTCAACACTTCTGAGATCTGGGTCGGACCGTCAAATATCGGGGCCACATCCTCTTGTCCGTTCCGTTCCATGAAGCGTTTCAGAATTTCTGCCGGCGTGACGTGTTCCCTGTCAAGATCGGCAACATCCTGAAAATGAGTCAGCTCATACTGATCAAGCAACTCACCGAGATAATCCATAAGCGTTTCAAGGCTGCCCCCCTCTTCTGTCTCCTGCTCCAACCGGTCAAGGCGAGCTTGAAGAAGGGTGTATTCCTCCTCAGACTGAGGAGGGGTGAGAAAAGTTGCAATGACAGGCCAGGCCGTCTTTACTTCGTCCAATGATGGAGTCATGATATTTTCCCTTTATTTCCATTGATTTTTGTCATATTCAGCATGGGTGAGAATGCTTATGACAAACACTTTCTGGGTATTATAATTAATGCGGGTTATGAGTCTGTAGTTGTTCCCGGCAATATTGAATACAGTCCGTCTTCCCACTTTGTCGGCATGGGGATACAGTGAGCGTATTTCCTCTATATTTTGAAACCCCCCTTTTCTCATTTCCTGAAACCATTGAAGCAATGGCGATTTTGCTGTCGGATGAATTTTATAGAAATCAGTCAGCCGTTTTTTTGAGATGATATGCATTATCGTTTCCTCAACTCATCTATTTTTTCTTTTATTCCCATGAATCTCTCTCCTTGTTGACATATTCCTGAGCGTCAATCCCTTTCCAGATTTCTTTTCCCAGGCCTTTGAGATCGTAAATATTAAGCCCGGTCTCTTTTTTCAGTTCTCTGGAAAGTTCCGGCAATATTTTGGAGATGAGCATCATTTTCTCTGCGATGGTCAGCTTCAATATATCCTTATAAATCCTTTGAACCTCA
>JAOZRQ010000158.1:9199-12716 GCA_029940115.1 Desulfobacterales bacterium | reverse complement strand
AGATGTGGCAGTGCGCTTCAGCGCACTTGGGCTTTCATCCGGGGGATTGATCCCCCGGCTTGATGCCCCGATGCCCCGGAATCAATTCCGAGAGCGCAAGCAGGCTGAAGCCAGCTGAGACAGGTGATTTAACCTGTCTTATAAGTGATTAGCGGCCGAAGGCTTGATATCACCCGGATCAGCCCCGGATCCAACAGGTCCCTCATCACCTTGTCAATGTTCTTGTAGGCTTGGGGTGCTTCCTCATAAAGCAGGTTTGTCTCCTTGCAGATCACGCGGCCTCCGAGATCTGTATGGGTCAGAGAGGCGCGAGGGTATCGGCTGCTCAACCGTTTCTTGGTGTCACTCCGTTTCCATTTGCGCCCCGCGCCGTGGGCCAGGGAAAACGCGTTCCTCTCCTGCTCCCCGTGGGGGGCCACGAGATAGCTCATGGATCCCCGGGTGCCCGCGATGATCACAGGGCCTTTGTCAGACGGGACGACCCCTTTTCGGTGTATCCAGCATCTCAGGTGGCTTGCCATTTCCGGGGTAATGGTGTTGTGAGAGACATCTATGACAGGCTCACCCGACGCACCGAGTGCGGAGAGAAATCGGTGCGCGATCAGCGAGCGGTTGCACTCGGCCCATCTGACCGCGTACTCATGTCCAGCCACGTATTCCAAGGCGAGTTCCGAGTCTTCAGGCAGTCCCTTGGCTCCATAAGCGGCCGCATGGGATCGGAACAGGGCGTCCCCGATGCCTCTGGAACCACTGTGAACGAGGAGGAGAAGGTGGTCTTTGGAGACTCCGAGCTTCTCGAACGCGGCCTGATCGGACACTTTTTCCACGATCTGCAACTCTGCAAAATGGTTGCCGCCGCCGATGGTTCCAAGGGCCTCATCTGAACCGCTCGGGGAGACGCTGGCCTGTTCAAGCCACGCGTCTTGGTCGCCATCCCATGGCCCATCCAGCCCGGAAAGTTTCTTCACCCAGCGGTCCCGCTTGATTTTTTTCCGCTTCAGATCCGTCACCCAGAGTCCCATGCCGCAACCGATATCATTTCCGATAAGGTGGGGGTAGAGGATGCCCCGGGTGACGAACGCGGCCCCCACCGGATTTCCCTTGCCCGGATGAATGTCGGGCATGCCCACGGCCAGACATATTCCGGGGAGTTCCGCGGTCTTGTGCAACTGCCGGACCGCCTCGCCTTCGATCCAATTCTTGTCCGACGCGATGAGCCTGATGGTCGGTTCCTTGCATTCTGAACAAATCATAAGTACTTGGTCAAAAGTTTTTCAGTAGTCCAACGATTCATAAATTCCTCCCCTGTCATCTTTCACGTCGAGAATACCCGCGCCCGAGGCGGCAGGATCCCCTGGGTCCGGAAGATCATCATCAGCATCATGGCCAAGCCGAAGATGAGCATCCGGGCGTCTGCAAACCCCCGGAAGATCTCGGGCAGTCCCACGATGAGAAAGGCCCCCAGAATGGCCCCGGAGATGCTGCCGGATCCGCCCAGGATCACGATCATGAAGACCAGCACCGATTCCCAGAAACTGAAGGATTCCGGGGAGATGATGGTCATCTTTGACGCGTAGAGCACCCCTGCCATCCCGGCCCAGGTCGCGCCGAGGATGAAGGCGAGGAGCTTGTACCATGCGGTGTTGATGCCGCTCCCCTCGGCTGCGACCTCGTCCTCCCTGAGATAGTTGAGGGCCCTGCCGAAACGGGAACTCTCCAGCCGATGAAAGAGCCAGACCGTCAAGGCCACAAATATCCATATCAGATAGAAGAACTCATGCACCTTGGTGAACTTCAAGCCGAAGATTTTGGGACGGGACGTGTCAAAGAGGAATTCGAAGATGTTCGGCCCGGATATGCCGAAAATTCCGTTGGAACCGCCGGTGATGCCAAACACATTGTTCACCAGCGCGATCCGGATGATCTCCACGAATCCGATGGTGACAATCAGCAGATAATCCCCGCGCAGGTGGATGATGGGACGGGCCACCACAGCAGCGAACAGACCCGCGGCGACACCTGCCATCGGGATCAGGCACAGGATCGGGATATCGTAGGTGGTGTTCAGGATGGCCGCGGTATAGGCCCCGACCGCGTAGAAGCTCGCGTGTCCCATGTTGAACAGGCCCGCGTTTCCCAGAATGATGTTCAGACTCAGGCCCAGCAGGGCATACAGGCCCACATTGTTCAGCACGTCCACCCAGTACCGATTCAGAAACAGGGGCGCACTCATCAGGATCAGGACAAACGCGGCATATCCGACCATATGCCCCATGTTGAAGACATCCGCGTGTCCCTCCATCAGCAACAGACTCAGCCCCAGAATGACAAAGATGCCGCCCTGGGTCTGAAAATCGATGCCGTGGATGGTCATCAGCAGATGGAGGATCACCGCGGCCCCCGCCAGCAGGATGCCGTATATCGCTCGGTTCTCTTTCATACTTTCTCCGCCACTCGTTCCCCGAGAAGTCCGGTGGGCCGGACAATCAGGATAAGGATTAACACACAGAAGGCAATCGCGTCCTTCCAGGCAATGGAGATGTACGCCGCGCCCAGGGCCTCGATCACGCCAAGAAGGATGCCTCCCACCATTGCGCCCGGGATGTTGCCAATCCCCCCCAGGATCGCTGCGGTGAAGGCTTTCAGGCCGTAGAGCCATCCCATGGTGAAGTTCACCTGTCCGTAGTAGAGTCCCACCATCACCCCGGCGGCCCCGCCCAGAGCGGGTCCGATCAGGAAGACGATCATGACGACGCCGTTCACGTCAATCCCCATGAGGCGGGCAGCGCCTTGGTCAATGGCTGCGGCCCGGATCGCGGTGCCGATCTTGGTCTTCTGGATGAAAAGATATAACGCGATCATCATCACCAAGGAGGTGAGCAACAGGATGATCCGCATCAGCGGCACGGGGAATCCCAGAAGATTGATCGCCATTTTCGGGAGAATGTCCTGAGGATAGAAATGAAACTTGGCCCCGTAGATCAGCATGATCGTGTTCTGAAGGAAGATGGACGCGCCGAGCGCGGAGACCACCGCGGAGAGCCTCGGGGATTCCCGCAGGGGCCGGTACGCGGCCCGCTCCAGAACGATTCCCACGACGCCCACCAGACCCATCACCATCACGACCAAGACCAGCACCCCGAGAAAGGCCCCGATGCGGTCGGTGAGCATCAGGGAGGTGAGCAGGGTCAGGCCGAGATAGGACCCGATGGTGAACAGGTCCCCGTGGGCAAAGTTGATCAGCTTCATCACCCCGTACACCATGGTGTACCCGAGAGCGATCAGCGCGTATATCCCGCCCACGGCCAGACCGTTTGTCAGTTGTTGAAAAAATTGTTCCATACGTCTCCTTTTTGCTGATTATAACGGATTTGGGGGAGCCCCCATGCCCCCTGCCCGTTGAACGTGCCCGTGAACGTGAACGTGCCGTACTGTAACCCTGCCCGTGAACATTCACGAGCACTTGCATTCGGGAAAAGCCGGGTTTCTCGCCATCCCCAACTTTCTGTGCATAGAG
>JAOZRQ010000158.1:0-9099 GCA_029940115.1 Desulfobacterales bacterium | reverse complement strand
CTTGCATTCGGGAAAAGCCGGGTTTCTCGCCATCCCCAACTTTCTGTGCATAGAGAGAAACCCGGCTTTTTTCTTGCAATTGCGGGAAACGATTTTGAAAATCGTCTTACAATCGTGGTTTCGGGAGACGATTTGGAAAATCATTTTGCAATGATGGCTCAGGCAGGAGGGAAACGAGTTGATCAAATTCCGCTTCCAGATCTTCCGTGAGTATGCGAGCTTTGCCGTTGTCGTTGTTTTTTGATGCGATCTCCAATTTGTGCGCCGCGTGGGCCAATCGCTGTGCGCCCAAATTGGCGGCCATTCCCTTTAGAGAATGTGCCTCATGTCGTATTTTTTCGGCGTCGCCTGATTGCAACGCCTCTTTTACATTGTTTATATGAGAGGGGGCCTCCGCCAGAAATTCCGCCAGAATTTCTTCAAAAAAAGATTCATCGTAGCCAAAGTCTGCCAGTCTGGACTTATCCAAGATTTCTCCCTGAGGCGTTGCTTCCTTTTGTGGTTCCGGTTTCGGGTCTGCTTGGGAGAAGAAATGCTTCGCGATGGTATCAAGGAGCCTCTGAGGCTGAATCGGTTTGGAAAGATAGTCGTTCATGCCAGCTTCAAAGCAGATGTCCCGGTCTTCCTTCGCGGCATGGGCGGTCATGGCGATTATGGGGATATCGGGATTCAAGACCTTGGATTGCGGATCACGGATTGCTTTTGTCGCGTCGAGTCCGTCCATTTCCGGCATCTGAACATCCATGAACACAATATCGTAGGGTTCTGTTTTCAGCGCGTCAAGGGCCTCCAGCCCATTTTCAGTCACATCTGCGTTGAAACCGAGTCTCTTCAGAATGGAGAGAGCCACCAATTGGTTGACTTCATTATCCTCCACAAGGAGGATGCGGATGTGCGATTTCAAAGCACCGGGGATGTCGGCCGGCTCAGGAGCGGGGACACGATGCCGCGTGTCATGCTCCTTTCTCTGTTTTTTCAAACGGACTGTAAACCAAAACGTGCTTCCCTTTCCCTCTTCACTCGCCACACCGATCTGGCCGCCCATCACTTCTGCCAACTGTTTGGATATGGCCAGTCCCAGACCTGTCCCACCATATTTTCGGGTCATTGAGGCGTCAATCTGAGAAAAGGATTTGAAGAGACGGTCCATGCGATCCGCGGGAATGCCAATGCCGGTGTCAGCCACCGAGAAGCGGATCGTGACGTCGGCATCCCCATCCTGCTCCAGAGAGACACGGATCGCGATGTTTCCCCTTTCTGTGAATTTGATCCCGTTGTTCACCAGATTCACGAGGATCTGGCGCAGACGCCCGGGATCACCCTGAACCGCTGACGGGACATCCCAGTGGATCTTGTGGAAAATCTCAACCCCCTTTTCCCGGGCTTCCATTTCCAACATCTCTGCGACATTCCTGACCATCTCTCCGATATCGAAATCGGTATCTTCCAGATCAAGCCTGCCGGATTCGATTTTGGAAAAGTCGAGGATGTCATTAAGCAGGGAGAGGAGGGTCTCTGACGAGGAGAGAATGATCCTGAGCTGGCGTTGCTGGTATTCATTCAGGTCTGTGTCGAGCAGGAGGTCTGCCATGCCGATGATCGCGTTCATGGGGGTCCGGATTTCATGGCTCATGTGGGCCAGGAACTGGCTCTTCGCGAGGTTCGCGTTTTCAGCGGCCTCCTTTGTATTCTTCAGTTCCGCCTCGGTCTGGGCCAGACAGCGATAGGCCAAGCTGAGTTCTCTGCCTTTCTGTATCAGGGCCTGCTTCTCTCCGTAGGAGGAGCGGGCCAGCTCAAGCAGCAATATCTTCCTTCTTTTCAAGGAGATCGCCGTCGCCTCATACGCGTACTCGTTTCCTGAGTCATCCACTTCAAGCCACGGACCGGACTTCAATTTCCCTGCGTCATTTTCAGCCCAGTGGGCCTCCGCGTCAACAAGAAAATTTTTGAGAAATGGACAGTTTGCCTCAGGAGTGAGTCCACTCTCTTTGATGGCGGATTCCGGGCAAAATCGTTTCAAACATCTTGGCGCGGTACCGAGTAATCGAAACGAATCATCATCCATGCGTTCCATTATGGCGATGTCCAGTACATCAAACATATTTTCCAAGATAGACTCCGTCATCTTCTGTCACTTTGTTTCCTTTCTGTCCTTCTTGTTTCCTTACTGGTCAGGGCCGTCTAAAAATGCCGTTTTCAGCCATTGTCTCCTGCCCGACTTCTGGCCCCGCAAAATTTGGCCGCAATGCCCATCTCATCAGGAATCAGGACAAAATGGGAGGGCCGAAAGGCGGGCAAGGGAAATCAGCTGATTTGGACGGCCTACTTCTGGTCATTCCAGCATCAGTGAACTTGGGACATCCGACTGAACAACTTACCCATTTTTCCTGATCTTGCTCTTAAGTACTTGGCCAAAAGTTTTCCTGTATTTTATCGGCGCTGTTCCCTGAATCTGATTCTGGAAAATATATGGCCGAGTACTTAATCCGGCAGGGGGACATGGCTTGGATTTTCCAATCCAAGCCGCTTGTGGCCCGAATGAAGATCATGGCCTATGTTTTGAAAAAGCGGTTCCGAGCCAAAAAAGATCATATTATAATAGATCGCTTTCATTGACAAGTGAAAATTGAAACTTGAAGTCTGAAACTGGGTTTCTTTCTCATGAAACTTTTAGGCCCGCGAGAGAAACTTAGTTTCTTGGACCTAAATTGACATCCTTACATTTGGCATCCTTCATTTATGGTTCACATTTTTCAAGCCAAAAAGTTTGTAGTTCCGCCTTCAGGCGGTGTGACACCGCCTAAAGGCGGAACTACAAACTTTCTGATGTCAAATACCGTATCAGATTCATAATTATGCTTGACATCATAAATTTAACAGGTTAAAATAAGCAATTTAAGTGTTGAAATACAAAATTGGCGTCCTTCCCGACGTTTTCCCGATAAAAGATGTCGGGGATTGGCAAATCCGAACCCAAACCGCCGGATTTGGCAATCCGCCGCGAGCAGACAGGGGCCCACGCTCGGTTCCCCCAGACGCTCGGTTCGGACCTGTCCCGACATTTTTTCCAGAAATTGGCAAATCCGGACCACCTGCCGAACCTCTCAATCCGGCAGGTTGTCCGGTCATGGATACCCTGCAAAGATGATTCACAAATTTAAGGAGAACTGAAATAGATGGCCAACAAATACGATGAGGCGTTTGAAAAATCGATCAAAGACCCGGAGGCATTCTGGGCAGAGGCGGCTGAAGATTGTCACTGGTACAAAAAATGGGACAAGGTCCTGGATGATTCCAACACACCCTTTTATCGCTGGTTTGTGGGCGGGGAGATCAATTCCTGTTACAATGCCCTTGACTATCACATCGAAAACGGCAGAGGGGATCAGGCCGCGCTGATTTATGACAGCCCGGTGACAGACACCATCAAGAAATACACCTACACTGAGCTGAGGGATGAAGTCGCCAAGTTTGCCGGTGTGCTCGTGGATCAGGGGGTGCAGAAGGGGGATCGGGTCATCCTTTATATGCCGATGATCCCCGAGGCGGCCATTGCCATGCTCGCGTGTGCGCGTATCGGCGCGGTCCATTCGGTGGTCTTTGGGGGATTTGCGGCAAAGGAACTCGCGACCCGTATTGAGGACGCGAAGCCGAAGGTCATGGTTTCGGCATCCTGCGGAATCGAGGTGAAGAAGGTGATCAAGTATAAGCCCCTGCTGGATGAGGCCATTGAACTCTCATCCTCGAAGCCGGAAAAGTGCGTCATTTTTCAGCGGCCCATGGAGACCGCCTCGATGGTCACCGGCCGGGATGTGGACTGGAGCGAGGCGATGGCCCGCGCGAAACCGCATGACTGTGTGCCGCTCGCCGCGACCGATCCGCTTTACATTCTTTACACCTCCGGGACAACGGGTGAGCCTAAGGGGATTGTGCGGGACAATGGCGGGCATGTGGTCTCCCTGAAATGGACCATGAATGCCATCTACAATGTGGATGCGGGAGATGTCTATTGGGCCGCTTCTGACGTGGGCTGGGTGGTGGGCCACTCCTACATTGTTTACGGCCCCCTCTTCAAAGGTTGCACCACCATCCTTTTTGAGGGAAAACCGGTGGGAACCCCGGATGCAGGCGTGTTCTGGCGAGTCATCTCCGAGCATGAGGTCAATGCCCTCTTCACCGCGCCCACGGCGTTTCGCGCGATCAAGCGGGAGGATCCGAATGCGGAGTTGATGAAAAACTATGACCTGTCAAGTTTCAAGTGTCTCTTCCTCGCAGGGGAGAGGTCTGATCCAGACACCCTCCAATGGGCCGAGAACAGCCTGAAGGTGCCGGTGATTGACCACTGGTGGCAGACCGAAACCGGCTGGGCCATCTGCGCCAACTGCATGGGGCTTCATCAGTTCCCGGTCAAGCACGGCTCCCCAACAAAAGCCGCACCCGGCTGGGATGTCCAAGTGGTGGACGCGGACTGCAAGCAGGTGAAGGCCGGTGACATCGGCGCGCTGGTGGTGAAGCTTCCGCTCCCTCCAGGAAGCCTTCCCACGCTCTATCAGAACGATGCCAGGTACAAGGAATCTTATCTGGATGAGTTCCCAGGCTATTACAAGACCGCTGACGCGGGCTATATTGATGAGGAGGGATATGTCTATGTCATGTCCCGTACCGATGACATCATCAATGTCGCAGGGCATCGTCTCTCCACCGGCGCGATGGAGGAGGTGCTGTCCGATCATTCGGATGTGGCGGAATGTGCCGTGCTGGGTGTTGAGGACAATCTCAAGGGCCAGATTCCGGTCGGCTTCATGGTGCTGAAGGCCGGTGTCACCCGTCCCAATGAGGAGATTGTCAAGGAGGTGGTCAAGATGGTCCGGGAGCGCATCGGGCCGGTGGCCGCGTTCAAGACCGCCACGGTGGTCAATCGCCTGCCCAAGACCCGTTCCGGGAAGATCCTGAGAGGGACCATCCAGAAGATCGCGGACAACAAGGACTACAAAGTGCCTGCCACAATTGATGATCCCAGCGTTCTGGGGGAATTGGAAGAGACGCTGATCTCCATCGGGTATGCAAAGGCGAGGAAGGAGTAAGAAACTTGAAACTTGAAAGTTGAAACTCAAAACTTGAGACGATGTTCAAGTTTCAAATCGTAGGTTCCACCCATTTGGGTGGAACCTTTCGGCCTGTCATTCCCGCGTCATATATTTTTGTGAATGCACAGTACCACATCCCGTCTCTGGAACCTTGGTCATAATCACCGTGTATCTTGAGGAGGAGTGAGGAAACATGATGTGCGACATTTGCGGAAAAAAAATGCACGCATCCGTCATATCACCCGAAGTTACGGCAAGGGCGCAAATCTTCTGATCATTGAGAACATTCCGGTTGTCAGCTGCCCTGAAACCTATCTGCTGTCCGGGAAAAGTTTACAGTAAATGGAAAAGAGATTGCATCAAGAGAAAATGATATCTTCATTAATGGTAAAAAAATTGACATCAGATACTCGCAGGACAGATCCGTGCTGGACATGGTGACAGATGAAAGCAGCCCGTTCACTGAATGGCTGGGTTGTGTACAATGTCACCTGATTGATCCGGCCAAGGCCAGGGAGCCAAACGATTTTCTTTCACAAGATTTTCCTGACCATCATGTTGCCAACCTGACCTCAGCCCTTGACAATCTCCAAAAGGATGAGGAAAGGCGATGTCTGCTCCTGGATGAGATGAGCGCCATTGTGCCCGGAATTGAGGGAATCAGTGTTGTTCGAGAAAATCTGAGCGGCAGGATGACGCTCACGTTCACAGAGACCGGGATTCAGCAGCCGTTCCCTTCCCGCCTGATATCTGACGGAACCATGTATGCCCTCTCCATCTTGGCAATTCTTTTCAGTGCCCGGGGCGGAATGGCAATGATTGAGGAGCCGGAAAGAGGTCTTAATCCCATGGCTGTTCAGGAGATGGTGCGTATTTTCAGAGAAAAAAGTGACAATTTCAAGATTTTCATCAACACACACAGCGAAACATTTGTCCGGCTTGCCCAGCCCGGTGAACTGTTCATGGTGGACAAACTGGAAGGCAAAACCCTCATACGCAATGTCTGGCGTCATTATCCGAATTATGATTACTCCCGGATGGATATGAACCGGATGTGGCTGTCAAATATGTTCGGAGGGGGGCTGCCGTGGTAAAAGTTGCGTTTCTTGTCGAAGGCGATGTGGAAAAGATGATTATTGACGATCTGAAACAAAAATCATGGTTTGACAAATTCAATATGGAAATTGTCGGTGAAACTGTAAATGTCCGCGGCGGTGGAAACTTATGCCCGAAAAACATCTCCGATCACTGTCAGTACCCCACATAGATTCTCTCATCTTCACGAACCATCCCGAGTTCAGTCCGTGCCACATATTCGATAAACTCAGGGTCATTTTTCAGACGGTCGATTGAACGGCTCAGGGAGACGTTCTCCTCCCTGATCCGCGTGTTCCGCTCCACCAAGCTGTCTCGGGTCTTTTTCCGATAATTCAGATCTGCCAAACCCTTGTCACCAAATATGATCATCAGGCCCAGAAAAAATATCGCGGCGACTGCGAGAGAGAGCAGGAGATTCTGTTTCATATTGATCATCTTTTCACCCCCTTTCCGGCCGCAGCCAAAAGTTTTGTGAGTTCAGGACTTTTCAACAAAAAAGAGAAAAGGCCGTAAAGAACGACACCGGAGAGAATGCTCACGCCAATTCTCAAAAAAAGGCGGGGCAAGCTGTGCCCCGTCTGGGGAAAGACCAGAAAAGCGATGACCCAGACCCCCGCGCCCATCAGCACAGCGCATATGAGGGATTTGCAGACCGATGCCAAGATGCTCTTCCATTCCAGGGAGCCGATCCGCGGTCTGAGTGCGTGGACGAGCAGGCCGAGGTTGATCATGGACGCGAGGGATGTGGATAAGGCCAGCCCGCCGTGGCCAAGGGGTCCCATCAGAATGATCCCGAGTGTCATGTTGGCAACGAGGGAGATGACCGCCATTTTCACAGGCGTCTTTGTGTCCTGAAGCGCATAAAAGGTGGAGACAACGATCCGCACGGATGAAAAGGCCCATAATCCAACACAGTAACAGAGCAGGGCATCGGCGGTCATGCGGGTGGTCGCCGCGTCAAACGCGCCCCGCCTGAACAGCAGGGCAATGATCGGTTCCCTCAGCACAATCAGCCCAGCCATGGAAGGAAGGGTGATGAAAAAGATCAGTCTCATGGCATAAGCAAAGGTGTTCCCCATATCATCAAACGCCTTTGCGGATGCCTGTCGGGACAAGCTGGGCAAGACCGCGGTCGCCATGGCGATGGCAAAGATGCCGAGGGGAAACTGCACCAAGCGGTCCGCATAATAAAGATATGACACACTCCCTTCGGGCAACAGGGAGGCCAGAAGGGTTCCCACCAGAATGTTCACCTGATAGACCGATGCCCCGAACACCGCCGGCAACATCAGGGTTCCCACCCTTTTCAACCCAGCATGACAAAAAGGTTCCCGCTTGCCCCTGGCCCCTCGCCCCTCGCCCCGAAACACTCCATTTTTCATGAGAAAGGGGATCTGGAGCGACAGTTGCAACACCCCGCCGATGATGACCCCTATGGCAAGCCCGATCACCGGATGGCTCGTATGGGGGGAGATGAAGAAGGCCGATAGAATGATCGCGACATTCAGGCAGACCGGCGCAAGGGCCGGGGCCGCAAAATGGCCCAGGGTGTTCAGGATTCCCATGCAGAGCGCGACCAGGCAGATGAAAAAGATGTATGGGAACATGATCCGGGTCAGGGTCACTGTCAGGGAAAACTTTTCAGGGGAATCGGCAAACCCCGGCGCGATCACCCGTATGATCAGGGGCGCGGATAGGATGCCGAGGATGGCAAGGATCACCAGAAGAATGGAGAGTATCCTGAGCGCGGACCGTGCCAAGTGAAAGGCCTCCGCCTTCCCCTGATGGGTCAGGTATTCGGTGAAGACAGGGATGAACGCGATGCTCAGGGACCCTTCGGCAAAGAGCCGCCTCAACAGGTTGGGGATCCTGAAGGCCACAAAGAACGCGTCCGAACTCAGGCCCGCGCCGAAGAACCAAGCAATGACCACATCCCTGACAAATCCCAGGATTCGGCTCAAAAAGGTGGCCGCGGCGACAATCCCTGCGGCTTTTGTGACACGAGTGTTTTCAGACATTTTTTTGGGTTCTGGGCCCTTGGTTCCCAGTTCCTTGGGAGGCCGCTCTGTCCGTGAATTCAAACTTGAACCTGAACATCGACATTCATTTACGCGCACGTCCAAATTCAAGTTCAAGGGCATGTTCACGTTCAAGGGCACGTTCACGTTCAAGGGCACGTTCGAGTTCAAGGGCACGTTCACGGGCCTCCGTTATAATCAGCTATTTGCTATTTTCCCGTCAGAATATTCAATGCTTTTTCATAACCTTCGTCGTCGAAAATGGGATAGCAATAAACAAATTGATCTGGATAGGTCTCCCCAAAATCCTTGGTATGTGAATCATCAAGAATGACAAACCGTTCCACATCTGGATTCTGATCCAGATATTCTGTCACTTGGCCGCATCTGTATTTTCCGGAGGTTTGGGGAATTTCCCCAGTGATATGTTGATCAAGGTCATGCAGCCTGAAATAAAATTTCAGTCTCCACAACGGCGAATAGAACCGCCAGTCGGAGGATATGACGATCTCCGCATCCCCCTCGGTGCATAGTTTCCTCAGACGCTCGACCGCCTCCTTGTCCCAATCGTGGAAGATGGCCCCGAGGTCATACCGGTCCATCTCCAAGTATGCGTCGTCCTCATACTTGGCAGCCAATTCCTCCCTCAACTTTTTCAAATCATGTCTGAATCTCTTCTGGCTGCTGTGCGGCTGAATCACCCCGTCAATATCCAGAAAAATGACTCTTCTCAAATTTTCCATGGCTTCCTCCTTTTGCATTGTTCCCCCTCACGCTCGGTTCGGCCCTCACGCTCGTTTCGGATTGCCAAATCCGAACCGCCTGCCCATCCCACGCTCGTTTCGGATTGCCAAATCCGAACCGCCTGCCCATCCCACGCTCGTTTCGGATTGCCA
>JAOZRQ010000157.1 GCA_029940115.1 Desulfobacterales bacterium | reverse complement strand
AGTGGCACCAGCCCATTTTTTATTCAGCTTGACACTGAGTTACAGGAATATTTCAATGGCTCCAGAAGAACTTTTGATGTGCCGCCGGATATAAAAGGCACCAAATTTCAGGAATCTGCATGGGCTGCTCTGTCAGCCATACCATATGGGAAAACGGCTTCCTACCAAGAACAGGCAATTGCAATTGACAACCCCAAAGCTGTCAGAGCGGTTGCCAAAGCCAACGGAGATAACAGAATAGGCATTATTATTCCCTGTCATCGGGTAATTGGCAAAGATGGAAAAATGACAGGTTATGGCGGGAAAATATGGAGAAAAGAATATTTGCTTGATTTAGAGAAAAGATAACAGTCCGAACTGTTAAAAGAAACAAATCGCATCCTCGGCATAAGAGATGCCGATTTTCTGCATTTGGAAGGAAAAAAAGAAACTGCTGAAAATATTTTTCTCACGGATTTTCATGATGCGGAAATGATGATTATTTCATGTGATAACGCACTTCATGCGGTTGTGGCAGAATATTTGGGAAAAGAAGAGGAACCGCCCTCTTTGCGGGAGAAAATTCTGAAATCAATTGCTTTTATCGGCGGTCTCAGGTGGGTAAATGACTCTGACAATTTAAAACTGAATTTCAAAAATCTTGGCATTGGAAATTTTTATGATGGAGAAACGCTTGTTCTTGATGAAGAGAAATGTCTTAATGAGATTATGAGAAGATCACCAAACAGGAAGAAAGAAATTTCAAAAGAAGATGTCAGATTAAAAATAAAGGATGTCTCAGATTTCCTAAATCTATGTGACGGACATGATTTTCAGAAAGCATTTGCTCTTTGCGTCAGTTTTAATAAGAAGGGAGTAAAAGATGCGGAAATCGGCAAAGTGTTCCGTGTGGCTTACGGGTTTGCGAATTTTCAAAAAACAAGTTTATACAGGGAGTTAAAAGAATGGTCAAAAGGTCAGTCATGGTCGTTATTCAAACAAGTCTGAAGTGTGCAGTTTTTGCTGTCGTCTCCGCTGTTCTCCTGTTTTCGTGCTCTTCCGCAGATGAGATGACCGCTCTTCTGGATCAGGTGGAAAAATTGAACATCAGCCGCGACAACTATACGCTGGGCAAGGCTCTGACAGACAAACAGAAAAAAACTGCCCGTCAGAATACCGTTCAGGAGGCGGCCCCGGGAACTTGGAAGTTCAAAGACAAAGACCTCTATGTGGTGGCAGACCGAAATACGGACAGGGTTATCATCCTTTACGAGCAGCATGAAAAGGCATCTGGGAAAAAGACTCAGGAACTGATCGGCTCTTTGTTTTTCGAGTTTGGTGATCCCACGGTCATGGCTCATGACAAGGTTATCTACTGGGCTTTTGATTCAAAAGGAAAGGTTTCGGAAGAACAATATGGTAAGATAAAAGATGCAAAGGGTCAATTGCAGATACTGGCCACCGTGAAACTCAACAGCAGTGAGAAAATAATGGGAAATCCGGAATCCAAGAGTGTTTACTACATTATTTCATCGGAACCGGTATTGAAACAGATTAAATTACGGTAAATAACAATGAAAATACCGGCTTTGCAGAACTCTGGCATAATATTTATAATGCAGACAAGCTGAGGAAAATGAAAAGTGAAATCAGTGCGAAAAGTAACATGGTTGATTCCGCTGGCAATTTTTTTTGTGTCAGCACAGATGGCGGATGCCAGTGAATTCGATAATTCGGATACAACAAATCCACCGCGCCTGCCCGGTCAGGCATTTCCGGATGAGAATGTTCTCGATTCCCAGTTCAGGAAATCAGTGAGAATTCCCGATCTGATCACATACTCATACCATCGGAACCCTTCGATCCGGAGCGCCACTGAGGCATGGAGAATGACGGTGGAACAATACAGAATCACAACGAGCTATCCGGATCCTCAGATCATGTTCACCTATTTCCCCGAACCGATTCAGACCCGGCTCGGTCCCCAGGATTGGAACGCCAGCATCTCACAGATGATTCCCTTCCCGGGAAAACTTTTCAAGGCCGGAGAGATTGTCCGGACGGACGCACACATAGCGCGGCTGAATCTGGACAAGACGGTTCGGGACATCACCGTGGCCATTCTTGAATCCTTCCATGAACTGCGCTATATTCGTGAGGCAAGACGCATTGCCGACCAGAATGTCAAACTTCTCGATCAGCTCAGGAAGATGGGTGAGACAGCCTATGCCCAGGATCGGGCCCTGTTTCTGGATGTGGTCAAGGCCCAGTCTCAATCGGCCCAACTTCGTTACGACGCGCTTCTCCTTGAGGAACTGGAGCAGACAGAGACCACCCGGCTCAACGGGCTGCTGAACCGCGAACCGGATGCGGGGTTCGGCCCCTTGGAGAAACCGCCCATCCGGCCGCTGGCTCACACGCTTGCAGAAATATACCAGATCGCGGAGGCCGGTCAGGAGGAGATCCGGATGGCCCACGCGGTCATTGAGAAGACTCATGCGAAAATGGATATGGCCATGTATCAGAATCTGCCGGATTTCAAGCTGGGCATTTTTTACGCATCCATCGGAGAGCCGGATGTCTCCTCACCTCCGCAGGACGTGGGGCAGGACGCGTTCGGCCTGCAATTCGGCGTGACGCTTCCCTTGTGGTCCGACAAGAAAGAGGGTCGTTTGCTACTCGCAAAGGCAGAGGTTGACAAAGCAAAAGCAGTGAAAGCCGAACGGATTATCAAAACCCGGACCAGTATCCGGAACATCTTCTTCCGTCTCCGAAACGCCCGGCGTCTGATTTCTCTTTACAAGGATGAGATGCTGCCACAGGCCGCAAACGCCATGGAGATGGCAGAGACCTGGTCCAGAGAAGGAGAAGGGAGTTTTTCCGATTTTGTGGAAACTGAGTCGGTTTTCTACAATTTCCAACTCTCCCTTGCCAGAGCGACTGCGGACTACGGGAAATATCTGGTCAGACTTGAACAACTGGCAGGACGGAGCCTGACCGAAAAGACTGAATTTCCGGAAGAGAATAACAGGGGGAAGGGGGAAAAATGAAGCGGACTCTTCTGATTCTGGGGATATTGCTGACCGTGTCAACGGCCGCCCGGGCCGACTACCTGGATATGAAGGCGGAATTCGAGGCATACACGCCTCCGCCCTATTTTGAATCTCAGATGCGGGATGTTTCCGAACCTGCGGAAGAACCATCTTCCGAAGCCTCTGCATCTGACATCCGGAAAACCCGGATCCGGGAGATCAGGACATCTTGGGAAGCCTCTCTCCACGGGGATGGAGAGGAGTTCTCATTTCTCAACATCAGTCCCGAGCGTGTGGAAAGACTCGGCATGGCGGCCGAAGATGAGGAACAGGCCGGGGCCGTGGTCCGGCGGAAGTTCTCCCTGGAAGACATCGAAGCCCTGACTCTGCTTCGGAGTCCTCGGATCAAAGCAGCGGAGCGCAGGGTCCGGGCTGAGATCGAATCCTTCAGCCAGATATCGAACCTTGATGAAATCCTTCGCCAGTACGCGGCTTACACCGAAGGTCTGATGACCGGTGTCGGGCCGATGAAAGGCAGGGAACCGGTCAGGATGAAATTCCCCTTTCCAGGTGTGCTGAGTCTGAAGGGGGATATTGTCAACCAGAATGTGAGAGCCGCAAAGGCATTGCTGGAGGCGACCGCACGGGATGTCAGAGCCGAAGTCCGGAAAACCTTCTGGAATCTCCTCTTTGTCCGCAAATCCCGGAATATCACCGGAGAGACCGTCAAACTCTTCCGACATCTGAAGACAGTGGCCGAGACCCTCTACAAATCCGGAACCGCAAGTTTCCAGAATGTGATCAGGGCAGAGACGAAGCGGGAAATTCTGGATGAGGACCTGCACACCCTTAGGAAGAGACAGCGAAATTTGGAGGAAAAGCTGTGTGAACTTCTTAATCTCGGTCCGGAGACCAAAATCGGAGTTCCGAAAAGGGCCAAACTGAACAAGAAAATTCCACCTCTGAAATCCCTCCATGCCTTGGCACTGGAGAATCGTCAGGAACTCACGCGGATACGCGCCATGATTGGCAAAACCGAGGGGATGATCGGGATGGCTGAGACCATGATCCTTCCGGGTTACAGCCTGAACCTGTCCGTTTACGAAGATGAGGCAGTTATGAAAACCGGATCGGCCGCGATGAAAGAATCATTTCCCGTGTCAGGTGATGCATATAGAGGAGCGGGACTGCCCAAAATGCCCTGGTACGGAACCAATGACGCGTACCTCCGCCAAACCCGGGAAAAACTTCAGGCCCTCAGACAGGACCTTCGACAAGCGGAAACCATGACAGGCACCATGGTTCAAAATGCCTGGTTCGATCTGGACAGGGCAACGCGGGAATTCGGGCTCTACAAACATAAGATACTTGGCCTCTCCAAATCTGCCCTTGAGGTCTCAAACCGGGAGTATGAATCCGGAACGCTCCCTTTTTCCGATGTCATCAGTTCCCACACAAACTGGCTCGGGGTGCGCCTGACCATCGAAAGAAAGCGGGGCGACATCGGCGTGGCCCTGGCCGAGTTGGAACGGGTTGTGGGAATCCCTCTGAAATAGACATAACATGGAAAGAAACCCGGTTCAGAGAAACCGGGAGGGGTTAAAACGGGTCAACAAGATTTTCAACGGCGAATGGTCGCAGATATTGGAAGATATCACGGAACAGGTTTGGGAAAAGCGGGTCTGAAAGAGAAAAATGATAACCCATATAAAAATAAGCGGATTCAAGTCATTTCACAATTTTGGGATGGCATTTGCCCCGCTGACTGTCGTAGCCGGAGTAAACGCTTCAGGAAAAAGCAATCTGTTTGATGCATTGCATCTGCTTTCGCGTCTGGCAGAAACAGATTTGAAAACAGCTTTCAGTGAGCAACGAGGCGATCCTGATGAGTTGTTTACTCAATATGGTGAAGATCAGTATGCCTCGGACATGGCGTTTACTGTAGAGTTCCTACTTCATCGGAAAATCAGAGACAATTGGGGCGGCAAAGCAGAACTGAATAACACCCGTTTGCGTTACACACTTGTAATCGCAAGAAAAATCAATGATATGGGAATTGATGACCTGACCGTAAAGCATGAGTGTTTGGAAAAAATACCCCCGAAAGCGGATATTTGGGTTAAAAAAATAATTCCGAAAGAAGCAGATTCTCTTTGGAAAACAAAAAGAGCCGGTGGTTCAAAAGTGCCTTTTATTGAGACAATACAACAAAATGAACGAACAACCATCAAAATACGACAGGACGGCAGACAGGGCGGCAAGGCAACGCTGGCCAATGCAGTGTCTCAGACCGTGCTGGGCGGCATCAGTTCAGTGGATTTTCCTCATGCCTTTGCCACAAAGGAGGAGATGCGAAGCTGGATGTTTTTGCAACTCAATCCCGAAGACCTTCGGGAACCTACCCGGCAGGATATAGGGTTGCGGGATACGATCACACCTGGTGGCAAAAATCTGGCAGCAGTCTTATATCGCATCAAACAGACTGACCCGTATAATCTCAAAGAAATTTCTCGCAAGCTCAACAGTTTTTTGCCAAGTTTCACAGAAGTGGAGGTTTATGATGACAAAGTGAACCGCCACTTCATCATCAAAATCAAAGGAGAAGACGGCAAAGTCTTCTCTTCGCAAGTCCTTTCTGAGGGAACCCTGCGCCTGCTGGCCCTCTGTGTTCTTGAACATGATGACAGGCATACCGGTCTGCTCTGTTTTGAGGAACCTGAAAATGGGATTCATCCGTTCCGAATGGAAGCAATGGCCCATCTGTTGAGAGATATGAGTGTTGACTTCACGGATACGGATGCGCCGCTCCGCCAAGTTGTCGTGAACACGCATTCACCTGTGCTGGTGAACCAACTGCTTCAATGGAAGGATAATCCTGAGGTGAGTGTCTGTTTGTCAAGACTGAACACGCTTGTCACCGACATGGACGGGGCGAGGAGCAAGATAAAAATAACAAAAATGAGCCCCGTATTGAAAGAAATGGAGAATTCTGTCCGGTGGCCGCTTTTTCCTGTTTCAGAGCCGGAACGAAAAGCGACTTTGGCTGAGGTCACCGATTATTTGCAAACTGCCGACACTGAAAACACGATCAAAGATATCCGACCCGATGAATAAGCAACTCATAGTGGGTTTTGCAACCGAAGGCTCGACAGACCACCGATTCTTGGAGAGTGTCATTCAGCGTTCCTTTGAAGATGTGGCGTTTGAGTGCGCCGGGCAGACAGAGATTTTGCCTGTTCAGTGCCTCAGAAAGAAACCGGGCGACTTTGTCAAGGTTGTAAAAGCTTATGCCAGAGATGCTGACAAACGGGGAATAATGATTCTCTGTGTTCACGTTGATGCAGATGACACAACAGATGCCATTGTGTTTGAGCATAAAATCAAGCCGGCTTTTTCAATGGTGAAAAAATCACAAGACGAGCATCTTTGCAGGAATCTGGTCGCAATTGTGCCCATACAAATGACCGAAGCGTGGATGCTGTCCGACAAGGAACTGCTGAAATCAGAAATTGGCACGAACAAAAACGACAAAGAACTTGGAATTGACAAACTTCCTGAATCGTACAAAGACCCCAAGCAGGCTATCATTGCCGCCATTGCAGTCGGGCGACAGGATATGCCCAAACGTCGCCGCAAAGGTTTGAGAATCGGAGAGTTGTATTCACCTATCGGACAAAAAGTTGCCTTAACGTCATTGGAAAAATTGGAATCTTACCAAAAATTCAGGAAAGCGATAAGAAGTGCATTCAGAAAATTGAATTATTTGCACTGAACAGACACATTCATAATCCGCTCAACAATTCCGTCAAGCTTGTGAGGAAAGTCAAGAACAATGAAAGACGACAAACCCACCGAAAAATCTCCGTTTCCTGTTAGCGCGGTCATTCTGACCGTTCTCATCACCCTGATAACCGCAGGAGGAGCCGCTCATTTTCTCGGGTACCTCAATATCCCTAAGAGTCCCGGAGAAGATCAGCTTCTGATTGAGGATACGCAGAATGCCCAGCTTTACACCTGCGGAATGCACCCCTGGATCATCACCGAGGAATCGGGACTCTGTCCCATATGCAACATGGAACTGACACCCAAGCGGGGTGAAGATGCCTCGGCTGAAGATACCGGAGAGAGAAAGATCGCATACTGGCGTTCCGAGACCGATCCCATGGATATCCGCAACGAACCGGGCAAGGATGCTGATGGAGCGGCCCTGATTCCTGTGCATGAAGATGAAATCATCGCAGGGGTTGAGATAAAGGTCGATCCGGTTACGCAGCATAACATGGGCATACGCACCACCGTCGTGGAAAAAGGTCCGCTGCTTCACACTATCCGCACTTACGGCCATATCACCTACGACGAAACCCGCACGGCCCAGGTCAGCCCCAAGTTCAACGGTTGGATTGAAAAGCTGCATGTTGACTTCACCGGCCAGTGGGTCAAAAAGGGGGAGCCGCTGTTTGAGGTATATTCACCCGCATTGCTGGCAGCGCAGGAAGAATATCTGATCGCCCACCGGCAGGGAAACAAGGATATGCTCTCCTCAGCGCGGCGCAGACTCCGCTATTTTGATGTGGCCAAGACCGAAATCCGGGCCATTGAACATTCCGGAAATGTGAGGAAAACCGTGACCATCCGGTCCTCATTCGCCGGTGTTGTCACGAATAAGAACGCGGTGGAAGGGGGATTTGTCAAGTCCGGAACCACTGTTTACACCATAGCGGACCTCTCCCGGGTCTGGGTCGAAGCCCATATCTACGAATACGAACTGAGCCGGGTCTCTCCGGGGCTGGAAGCCGAAATGACACTTCCCTATATTCCGGGAAAAGTCTATTCAGGAAAGGTGGCCTATATTTATCCCTATCTCCAGCGGAAGACCCGGGATGTGGTCATCCGTCTCGAATTTGAGAATCCGGATATGGAACTGAAGCCGGATATGTATGCGGATGTCCGTATCAATACAGGTACTCTGGAACAAGGACTTATTATTCCCTCGGAAGCGGTGATCCGATCCGGAGAGCGGAATGTGGTCTTTGCAGTGCGGGAGAACAACAAATTCACCCCCAGGCAAGTCACCATCGGTATGTCCTTGGATGACGGAAATGTTCAGATTCTCACCGGCCTTGCCCCGGGTGAAATAGTTGTGACTTCTGGGCAGTTCCTTCTTGATTCCGAATCCAAGCTGAAAGAGGCGATCCAAAAAATGATGGAGGCCAAAAAAGTCGAATCCAAAGAGACGGAAGAAGATGATTTCTTCGGGGATATGGAGGAAGATGACTTTTTTGACGACATGAAATAAGGGAATATCCGGAGTGCCAAAACGGAGTGGAGCGGAGGCGCGGAGCGGAACGGAATTTTAGCAGGAATTAATAAGAAAAGGCGATGACGATGATCGAAAAAATCATAGAATGGTCCATCCGCAACAAATTCATGGTGATTCTGGGCACGATCTTCATGATCATCGGGGGCGGACTGGCCATGACAGAGATGCCTGTTGATGCGATTCCCGACCTTTCGGATGTTCAGGTGATCATCCACACAGACTATCCGGGCCAGGCCCCCCAGGTGGTGGAGGATCAGGTCACATATCCGCTCACCACAGCTATGCTGAGTGTGCCTTACGCCAAGGTGGTCCGGGGATACTCCTTTTTCGGGGTATCCTTTGTCTATATCATCTTTGAGGACGGCACGGATCTCTACTGGGCCAGATCCCGGGTGCTGGAGTACCTGAACTTTGTCTCCGGCAGACTTCCACCGGGGGTCACGCCGAGCCTGGGACCCGACGCGACCGGTGTGGGATGGGTGTATGAATATGTGCTGAAAGACACCTCCGGCAACCACGATCTCCAAGAACTCAGAAGCCTTCAGGACTGGTATCTCCGCTACGAGCTCACGGCAGTTCCAGGGGTCTCCGAAGTCGCGAGCATCGGCGGATTTGTGAAGCAGTATCAGGTTGAGGTGGATCCCAACAAACTCCTGGCCTACGACCTGCCCATCCAGAAGGTGAGAATGGCCATCAAACGGTCCAACAACGATGTTGGAGGCAAACTTGTGGAGATGGGAGAGACCGAGTTCATGGTGCGCGGACTCGGGTACATCCGCTCTTTGGAGGATTTGAAGAACATCGCCGTGGGCGTGGATCAGATGGGAACACCGATTCTTCTCAGGAACATCGCCAACATCCAGATCGGCCCGGAACTCCGCCGGGGGATACTGGAATGGAACGGCGAGGGAGAACTGGTGGGCGGCATCGTCGTCATGCGCTATGGCGAAAACGCGCTGGAGGTGATCAACCGGGTGAAGGAAAAGCTGAGGGAACTGGAGAAAGGGCTTCCCAAAGGCGTGGTGATAAAAATGGGGTATGACCGTTCAGGACTGATTGAGAGAGCTGTCAACACCCTCAAAACCAAACTTGTCGAGGAGATGAGCGTGGTCGCGGTGATATGCGTGATATTCCTGCTCCATTTCCGGTCCGCGTTTGTGAGCATCTTCACCTTGCCGGTTGGTATTCTGATCTCCTTTCTGGTTATGTACATGCTCGGCATCAATGCCAATATTATGAGTCTGGGTGGCATTGCCATTGCCATCGGGGTGATGATCGACGCGTCCGTGGTGCTGGTGGAGAACGCACATAAACATCTTGAAAAAGAGAGCGGAAGTAAATCGCACACAGAGATTATATTGACAGCATCCAAGGAGGTGGGCCCCGCGCTGTTCTATAGTCTTCTGATCATAACGGTCTCCTTTCTCCCGGTATTCAGCCTTGAGGAGCAGTCGGGCCGTCTCTTCAAGCCGCTGGCATACACAAAGACCTTTGCCATGGCCGCGTCCGCTGTGCTGGCCATCACCATTGTGCCGGTGCTGATGACCTTTTTTGTCCGGGAGCGGGCCATTGATCCGGAGATGCCCAAGGCTCGCCAAAGCATGATCTGGATCGCTTCGATTGCCGGGCCGCCGCTGCTTGTGATCATGGCTGGCGTGGCGGGTCTCAGACTGCCGGATTGGAGTCTGGTGGCTGCTCTGGGCGTGTCGCTCTTTATCTTCCTCTGCCTCATTCCCCAAAGGATCATGCCCGAGGCAAAAAATCCCCTGAGCCGCTTTTTTATCCGGATATATCTCCCACTGATCCGATGGGTCCTCCGATGGCGGAAGACGACGTTGCTCATTGCGATACTGGTGCTGGCCATGTCGTATTATCCCGCGTCCCGTCTCGGGAGCGAATTCATGCCGCCGCTGAATGAAGGGGATCTGCTTTATATGCCCACGACGCTTCCGGGGATTTCGATCACCAAAGCCAAAGAGCTGCTTCAGCAGACTGACAAGATCATCCAGCGGTTTCCCGAGGTGCGTCATACTCTGGGAAAAATCGGACGGGCAGAGACAGCGACTGATCCCGCGCCCCTTTCCATGATTGAGACCACTATCATGCTTAGGCCAAAAACGGAATATGAAATGATTCCCAAAAAGCGGTTCTTCTCGGACTGGCCCGGATGGGTCAAGAAGCCGCTGACATGGATTTGGCCCGAGGTTGAAAAAGGGAGGATCCTCCATGAATGGCGGAGAAAAAAAATCAGACGGTTCTTCTCGGAGTGGCCAGGATGGCTCAAAAAGCCGTTCACATGGTTCTGGCCCGAGGACCGCCATATTACCATTGACGAACTGGCGGAAGACCTTGACCGGGCCATCCAGTTCCCGGGTCTGACCAATGCCTGGACCATGCCGATCCGGACCCGGATTGACATGCTTTCCACCGGGATCAAGACACCGGTGGGAATCAAACTGATGGGGCCGGATCTTGAGGTTCTGTCAGAGTTGGGAATCAGGATCGAGGCAACGATTCAGAAGATTCCGGGCACACTTTCAGCTTATTCCGAACGTGTCACAGGCGGAAACTATCTTGACTTTGATATCCGCCGGGATCATATCGCACGTTACGGGCTCACGGTCGGAGATGTTCAGGATGTCATTATGACGGCCATCGGCGGAATGAACGTGACTTACACGGTCGAGGGGCTGGAGCGGTACCCTGTCAATCTGCGTTACAACCGGGAACTGCGGGATGACATCGGACGCCTGAAACGGGTACTTGTGCCCACACCCACCGGCGCGCAGGTTCCCCTGGCCCAGTTGGCGGACTTCTCCATCCACAAAGGTCCCGCTGGCATCAAAAGCGAGAATTCCCGACAGACCGCGTGGGTCTATGTGGATATCCGGGGAGTGGATGTGGGGTCTTATGTGAAAACAGCCAAGGAGGTCGTGGATCAGGAGATTGACATGCCCACCGGTTATTCCATTGTCTGGTCCGGTCAGTACGAATATATGGAGCGGGCCAGAAGGACCCTGAATGTGATTGTGCCGGTGACATTGGCCGTGATCTTCATTCTGCTTTACATCCACTTCCGCAGCATCACCGAGGCCGCTATTGTGATGGGCAGCCTGCCGTTCGCACTGGTTGGCGGGGTCTGGCTGATCTATCTTCTGGGCTACAATATTTCGGTCGCTGTGGTGGTCGGGTTCATCGCATTGGCCGGACTTGCCGCGGAGACCGGCGTGGTGATGCTCGTCTATCTGGATGGGAGTTTTGACCGGATGCGGGCCGGCTCTGGTATGAAGACCGAGGAAGACCTTCACGCGGCCATCATTGAGGGCGCGGTGGAAAGGGTGAGGCCCAAACTGATGACCGTCGCGACCACGCTTATCGGTCTGCTGCCTGTGATGTGGGGGACAGAAACCGGATCACAGGTGATGAAGCGAATTGCCTCGCCCATGGTGGGCGGGCTTGTTTCATCCACCGTGCTGACGCTGGTGATCATCCCCGCCGTCTATGACATCTGGAAAAGGGGAGGCATGAAACGTAAGATATGAGGCGTGAGGCGGCCGCTTCAGACTGTTAACTTTTAACTGTTGGATTGGAAAGGAAAAGCATTATGAGACAATCGGTGTTTGTTATTGTGATGATTCTTGTTTTTACCATGGCTTTTGTCATCCCGCCTGTTGCCGGAGATAACTGCCACGGAGATGGAAAGAATGAGACAGATCATTCCGGCGAGATGATCCGTGAATCCACGGTGGACGGGCATAAGTTCGCCTATCATCTCATTGACATGAGAGAGAAGATGAAGGGCATGAAAAACATGCCGGAGATGAAGGCAACCCACCATCTCATGGTTTATGTCGAGGATTCCCACGGCCATAAAATTGAGAAGGGGAAAGTCGGATATCTGGTGGAAGGTCCCGGAGATTCAAAGCAGAAGGCGATGGCCATGGCCATGAGCGGCGGATTCGGCGCTGATATGGATCTCTCGGCAAAAGGGAAGTATGCCATCAAAACCAAAATTGCGGCTGGGGACAAGAAACTGATGGACAAATTTGTCTATGAGGTGAAGTGAGACACCTTTTTGGGAGAGCGTTAACTGGAGGTGCTGCGTAAGATTCTACAAACATGACGACCCTGCGGGCCTCTGACCGGTCTGATATTTTATGACTACAAACATGGCGACCCTGCGGGCCTCTTAAATCGCAATCACCGCCAGCCAGAGGCCCGTGGGGCCGACATCTTTGTAGAAACCGCAAAGCACCGTCAATCAGAGGCCCGTGGGCCGACATGTTTGTAGAAACTGTAAAACACGCCAATTTGTTTTTTTGGGAAATCCATGAAGCAGATTTTATGGCGGGTTCCGCAGCAGGCGGCTTATCCGGGGAGGAGGGGGAGGCTTTTTTGGGAGGCTCAGGGGCATACACATCAACCTAA
>JAOZRQ010000665.1 GCA_029940115.1 Desulfobacterales bacterium | reverse complement strand
GGCGGTCCGGGGGAAAACCGACATTTAGCCATTCTGGTTCTGACGAATTCAGGATACAGTCAGGCAGACTTCCTTCCATATGATTCTTCCGCATCGGCAGTGTTCTTCACCATTCTTTTTTCATACTGCTTCCGAAAGCTCCTGAAATAGTCGCCCATTGATTTCGGACTGCCGCATTCCCTCGCAATCTGTCTTCTTGTCTCTCTCAGCCAGGCAAGTCCGTCAGCATTCCTGTTCATCATAATCGCCCTCCAGGAGCTGGAGCGGTGTGACCAGCTTGGGAGTGAACAGCCCCAGCATTCCGTTCACTCTCCGGATATGATCGAATTTGTTGGCGTTTGCAATGTTCCTGCAATTCCATGTCACCAGAAAGTCGCATTTGTGAAATGATGCGAGAGCGAGGTGGGCGGCATCCCCCATGTCCTCGTCCGGCATCAGTCTGTGTCTTATGTAAGCCGCCACAATCTCATCAGCTGTGTCGTCATAGTTCAGCACGGGCAGACCGCTTATCAGCCGCAGGCAGTTTCCCCTTTTCGGGTCGGGTGCTCTCGAAAGTTCGGCTGTCACAGGCAGCCCCGTAAGCAGAACCACATTCTCTCCGGGCATGTGCCACCATTGTCTTGTCCATTTTCTCATAGCCTGCGCCCGGATATTACTGCGAGTGTCGTAATAGAAACTCGGAATACTGGTTTCTATGTAGTATGTATCTGGCATATTGTCCGACTCATTCTTTCAAAAAGCTGTCTCTTTCCCACCAGATGCCAGATCACCTAACTGCACATCCAAATTTGATGCATAGCTCCGCCCGGGCTTTTATATGATGCCTTTCCTATCGGCCATCCTGATGGCCGCTGATGCATGACTCCGGGCAAAAGCTTTGGATGCCAAAAGCCCTCAGCCAGTTTTCTGACGAGAATCGCTCAATTTGGGTATAAATTGGAGATGGTGGTGGCGATGCAGGGACTTGAACCCCGGACACTGCGGATATGAGCCGCATGCTCTTACCATCTGAGCTACATCGCCACTTGATCAGGCCGATTTCCACTGACATCCTCATCCGAACAGATACGGCCCTCACATTCTCTCCCAACCTTGATGATGAAATTTTATTAGCAGATTATATTCAGCGAGTCAAGAAAAAAATGGACTTCCTTGAAAAAAAATGGACAAATTTCATTTATCATGCTTTTCGCTCATTTCAGATTGCAAACCTGAACCAGTAAATCCTTTCCCCACTTCGCATTGACCCCAATCAGCAGGTCGAAAATTCCGGGTCAAGTCCTGAGAATACTTCCCGGAATGACATGCCCGACGACACATAAGTTGACAAAAATCTTTGATCTGATGAGAATAACCGTATCTACCTGTCGGATTGAGAAATCCGGTTTCTGATTTGCCAATCCGAAACGGGCATGGGATGTTTCTGGTTCTGACGGTTTTTGTGGTTTCCGACATGATCCGCAGATGAACGCGGATGAACGCAGACAGACGCCCACGGCCTGTGCGGCCGGTCAGGGTGCGGGAGCATCAGCGTCCATCCGCGTCCATCCGCGGTTTGTGAGAGGAGGACCCTGCCACTTCAACACTGTATTCATCCAGATCGCTTGGCAGGTCAAAAAAGACCACCATGAATGGGAGTTCCATTCCGGGGCGAACGCCTTCATTGGATCGGTTGTCTCCAAAACGGTTTGAAAGCTGCCTCTTGATCGTATCCGAATCCATTGTGGTCAGATCCGCGTCTGAGAGAATGTTCCCGCAGTAATAGGTCTCTCTCTTTGCAAGCACCTTCTCCGCGGTGTAAAGATTTCCCGTCACTTTGATAAAATCTCGGGCATTGGCATAGTTGTTTCTCACCCTGCCGGTTATCACAAAAAGCAGACCCGCTTTGGGATTTCTCACAAATTTGCCATCTATGCTGCCAGCTATGGGAACGATCTCGCCGGCGGCAACTTCCTTCGTGACTTTGGATTCTCCCAGCATGCTCCCGATGTAAGGAACCTTTCTCAGGATTTCGAGGATTCCCTCAAGCCCCATACTATGGAGTCCGTAACCACTGGCGCCCAGAACGGCCAAGATCAGCAACATGAAAAGTGGCGAGGCGATTCGTCGCTTGGGTTTGTCTTCCTGCTGAGGCAGAGGGGGAGGAACCTCCTCAAATTCATCAGCCTCATTATTCCCATTCCCCATCTCATATTCACCGCTGGGTATTCCCATGTCAAATACTTGGGTGAGATTCTCCGAATCTTCATCTTTTCCTTGGGGGCGGGTTTCAGCGTCAGAAGGTTCGGGTACCGATGTTTCTTCCACCAAGTCAAAGGATGCTTCCTTTCCGTCATCCAAATCAAAGCTGAAATCGAAGTCTTCTGATGATCCCTTTTCCACGGATTCTTCCTCAGATTCATCCAAATCCAAGTCAAACTCAAAATCTTCTTTTTCCCCGTCCGCCTCGGCCTCTTCAGATTCCAGATCAACATCAAAGTCCTCTTGATCGACGTCCTCTGTTTCGGCATCCATGTCCAGATCCAGATCCAGATCGAAAATTTCTGTCCTTTCCTCATCCTTCTGCTTTTTGGGTTCGGGTTCTTCCAGATCCAGATCCAGCTCAAAATCTTCTGTCTGGTCCCTGCCCTCCTCTTTCGGGACGGCATCCAGTTCCGGTTCAGACTCATCTTCAAGCTCATCATCGAAATTCATGTCAAAAACAAAATCTTGTTCTGGTTTTTCTGTGTCTGATTCCGCGTCCAATTCCAGATCGAAATTCTCTGTCTCTTCCCTTCGCTCCTCAGGCTCATCTTCTGAATTTATGTCAAGCACAAAGTCTTCGCTTTCATCCTCACCCATATCCGCCATGTCAAGGACAAAATCTTCTTCTTCGACAGGCTCCTCGGCTCCTGATCCGATATCAGATTCCAAGTCAAAATTGAGTTCCAATTCGTCTCTGCTGGGTTCCTCGGCTCCAATGTCAGATTCCAAGTCAAAATCGAGTTCCAATTCGTCTCCGCCGGGATCCGCTTCTTCGGATCCGATTTCGGGTTCCAGATCAAAGTCAAGTTCCAGTTCATCCTCCGCTTCTTCGGATTTGGGTTCCAGATCAAGGTCGAGTTCCAGTTCATCCCCGGGATCCGCTTTTTTGGATCCAATTTCAGGTTCCAAATCAATTTCCAGATCAAGCTCAACGCCAACTGATTCGGGTTCCACTTTGTCTGTCGCTTCCTTTGCCTCTGCTTCAATTTCCAAATCCAGATTGAGATCAAGTTCATCTGCCTCTGCCCTAAGTTCCAAGCTCAGGTCGAAGTCATCATCGCTGGCTTCCGGTTCCAAGTCCAAGTTCAGGTCGAGGTCATCATCGGTGGCTTCCGGTTCCAAGTCCAGGTTCAGGTCGAGGTCGTCATCGGCGGCTTCCGG
>JAOZRQ010000664.1 GCA_029940115.1 Desulfobacterales bacterium | reverse complement strand
TCCTTCATCCTTCAAATTTCATCCTTCATCCTTCAAATTTCATCCTTCATCCTTCTGATCTCCTCCCAAAGCGCGTCTATCTCCTCTTTGCATCGGCAATCTTCTCCCGATTGTCTGACCGCGGTGCCAGTCTGCAACGGATGGGACACGGCGGGTTGCTCAGAAGGTGCAGGAGGTGCTTTTGTCAGCCACCATATCGGGATTCCGACGGCGGAGAGCACGAAGATGCATACGATGATCCATATCAGTCTTTTGTAATTCCTTTTCGGGGGGTCAATGACAATCTGATGGAGTTCTTCCCCTTGACAGCATTGGAACTCCTTGACCAAGGGGGCCTTTTTTGAATGGCAGACATGAAGCGTCAGCTTCTCCCCTAGCGGAATGTCCGAAAATTCCGATCTCCCCTCACTGTCCGTTGTGTCTTCCAATTCCCCCTTCTTCCATTCAAGCCGCAACGGCACCTTTTTCAATCCCCTTTTTTTGGCGTTCATCACCTGAAACCGCATCACTGCCTTTGGTTTGAACACAAAAGGCAGGGGGATCAGATGCTCTTCATCTGCTTTTTCGCATAGCACATGCGTTTCAAACGCGGGATACTCCGGCAGGGTTATGAGGAGCTTCACATCAGAGGGGAGCGGCACTTTGGGGAAACTGGCCCTCCCTTCCGAATCGGTATGGCTCTCCGCAGATGCTTCTTTGTAGGAGGCAGTGACCCGGATGTTCGGTGCCGGCCTCTCCTCCTTGTCAACCACTCGGATCCGGATCTTCGTGCTCGGAGCGTCTGCGGCATCTTCGGTTTCGCCAAGTTTCTCATCCGCTTGACTCCGAATCGTCTTTATAAGATTAAACTCCTCGCTCTGGGATGGGGCTGAGGTGAAGCCCCAACAGGTCAGGGCGACCTTTTCGCCATCGGCATGGATGCAATCGAGAGCCGGAACATGAAAGGCCAAGCCAAGCTTCTCTCCGAGCTGGCAGATGGCAACATCCCCAGATGACCGCAACTCGCCGATCAGGGTCTCAACATCTCCGAGCAGGGCCATCAGGCGACCACGGACGCCGCTTTTCTCCTCTTCAGACAGAGCGGAATAGACCTTTGGATCATGGAGATATGTTGAAAGCCAGAGGGCTCCCTCGGTTCCTGCCACGCTTTCCCGAGTGATGACCGGATCGGTCAGCAACTCGGCATGATCCTCTCCGAGACGTTCCCGCAACATCGCCTTCAATGCGAAATGATGGATGTACAACGGCTGATCATGGCAGGCGATCGGCTCCATTTCCGCCAGATCGGTTTTACATATGATGGATGGTTCCAAATAAGCATACTCCCATAATTATGCTGATTATAACGGATTTAGGGGAGCCCTTTGAACATGCCCGTGAACGTGAACATGCCCGTAAACGTGCCCGTGAACGTGCCCGTAAACGTGAACGTGAACATGCCCGTAAAACGTGAACGAGAACATGAACGTGAACATTCATTTACAGGCAAGTTGAGGTTCAAGTTCAAGCATAAGTTCAAGTTCACGGCCTCCCCTAAATCCGTTATAATCAGTAACTGCGTACAGGACAAAAAAATGATTTGAGGAAGGAAACCCGGCTTTTTCTTGCAGTTGGGGAGTCGGCTTGCTTGGGAAAAAGCCGGGTTTCTCGCCCATTCCCGAATTTTTGTCCTGTGCACAGAATCAGCAATTATGAAGGATGAGGGATGAAGGATGATATTCTTCAGATTTCATCCTTACTTCAGATTTCATCCTTCATCCTTCAGATTTCATCCCTCAGACTTCATCCCTCAAATTTCATCCTTGTCTTTTTGCAGCTTTTCTGGCAAAGACGACGAGCATGATGACAGCGATGATCGCAAAGGTTATCCCAATGGTCTGGGAGATGGAGAGCACTCCGAATACCGTCCCCCCTCTGAAATCCCCGCGAAAGAGTTCTATCACGGATCGGGTGACCCCATACACGGCAACATAGATCCAGAACAGCTGGCCGTCAAATTTTTTCCGTCGGCGAAGAAACCAGAGCAGGGCGAAGATCGTCAGGTTGTTGAGGGCCGAATAGATCTGGGTGGGATGGAGAGGCATCCCGATCGGCGCGAGACTTTCCGGATGCGAGAAGGTGATGGCCCAAGGAATATCGCACGGTCGTCCGTAGCAACATCCGGCAGAGAGGCAGCCGAGTCTGCCGAAAAAGTGCCCCACAGCCAGAGAAGGGGCCAAAATGTCGAGCGTCTTCCCTAGCGGCATCTTCTCCTTTCTCAGATAGATGACGATGGTCACCATCGCGCCGATAAACGCGCCGTAAAATACGAGTCCCCCCTTCCATATCCTGAATATCTCCAAGGGATCTGCGAGAAACACCTCCGGCGTTGTGGCCACATAAAAGAGCCGGGATGTGACAATGGCGGCAAGCAGGAGGTAAAAACAGAGGTCCATGATCTTGTTCGGGTCCTCCCCCAGCCTTTCCCCCTCTTTCTTGGCAACGGTGAAGCCCACCAAAAAGCCGACAGCGATAAAGAAGCCATAAGTGTAAACGGACAAACTTCCAATTTTCAGAAGTACAGGGTGCATTTTTTTAGGGTTAAGGGTTAAGGGTTAAGGGTTAAGGGTTGAGGGTTAAGAGCTAAGGGTTAAGGGTTAAGAGCTAAGGGTTAAGAGCTAAGGGTTAAGGGTTGAGGGTTAAGAGCTAAGGGTTAAGGTTAAGAGCTAAGGCAAAAGGTTGAGGGGTTAAGAGCTAAGGCAAAGGGTTGAGGTTGGAGGGTTCTTTAACCCTTAACCCCTTAACCCCTTAACCCTTAACCCCTTAACCCTTTAGCGTTTCACTCCGGTATTTTGTTTAAGAGAATATGAAACACAAAGATCGTGACCCCGACGGAGATGGTGCTGTCTGCGACATTGAACGCGGGCCAGTGCCAGTTTCCGATATGGAAGTCAAGGAAGTCAACGACCTTTCCCAAGCGTATTCTGTCTATCAGGTTCCCCACCGCGCCCCCGCATATCATGGCAAACGCGCTGGCAAGCAGGGGGTGGGTCTCCGGGGTTCGGTTGTAAAAATAGATGACAAACCCCACCGCAAGGGATGAGACAAACAGAAACAATATCTTACGCAACACCATGCTCTGATCCGCAAACAGCCCGAACGCGCCCCCGGCATTGTGGATATGGGTGATGTTGAAGAACCCGGGTATGGCCGTGACCGAGTGGTACAGCGGCATGGTGTTCAGAATCACGGCCTTTGTGATCTGGTCGAAGATCACTATGAGGCCCACGACGATGGCGAGCTTGATGTATTTCTCCTTTTTCAGTGCCTGTGTCAAAAGCATTGTATTCAAACATTTCCTCCTCTGCAAATGATGAAGGATGTCCGGGTCGTTCAAAGTAGCACGATTTTTCAAATCGTGCCTGAA
>JAOZRQ010000156.1 GCA_029940115.1 Desulfobacterales bacterium | reverse complement strand
CTGAACCTGCTCCTGCCGGATTGACAAATCCGGCAGACGACTTGAATTTGCCAACCCGAGGGGCCTGAACCTGCTCCTGCCGGATTGACAAATCCGGCAGACGGCTTGAATTTGCCAGCCCGAGGGCTCCTGCCGGATTGACAAAATCCGGCAGACGACTTGAATTTGCCAATCCGAGGGCCTGAACCTGCTCCTGCTGGAAATGAATGATTCGTGATGCTTCACGTCTCATGTTTCACGCTTCACGTTTCACGCTTCACGTCTCATGTTTCACGCTTCACGTTTCACGTTTCACGTTTCACGCTTCACGCTTCACGCTTCACGTTTCACGCCTCACGTTTGGCTTTACAAAAAATGCAACGTCTCAGAATTGCAGACCACAAAATATTTCATGCCGGCGGGCGTGACTTTCTCTTTCTGGCCGAAGATAATGCCATCTTCGAGTTGGATGCGGATATCAGACAATTGCTCACTCGGTGCGCGTGTCAGGAAGAACTTGGCAGAGCGGATATTTTTGCCTTCATTGAAGGGGATACAAAGTCGGCGATATGCCACTCTCTTGTGGGTTGCCGTGTTCTCATAAACACGGATGCCAGAAAGGGAGAATGCAGAAGTCCTGCTTTGGTTCCTCTTAAAACCTTGGTGTTGCACCTGACAGACGCGTGTAATCTTGCCTGTCACTACTGCTATCATTCCCGGAAAAGGGGAACATCCGCGAGTCAGGCATCCATGACGCTTGAGGTGGCAAAGCAAGGGGTGGATTTTCTTTTGGAGCATTCCGGCCCGTTAAAGGACGTGGTCCTTGTTTTTTTTGGCGGGGAACCCCTGATTCGTTTTGATCTGATCTCCGCGGTGGTGCCGTACGCGCTTGAAAACGCTCGGGAAAAAGGGAAAACGGTCAGTTTTGCCATCACCACCAACGGGACCCTTCTTAATGAAAGGATCATCCGTTTCCTTTATGACAATCGGATGAGCGTCACCATAAGCATGGACGGCTCAGAGGAGACCCATGACCGGTACCGGCGGTTCCCGGACGGCAGTTCCTCTTATCGGGTGATCCTGCCAAAGGTAAGGGAACTGTTCTGCCGAACTTGGGAAAAGCCGGTGGTCGCAAGAGTGACGCTGGCCCAGCATCCGGGAAACCTTTCTGGGATGCTGGAGAGTCTGCTTGGTCTCGGTTTTTCAGAAACAGGATTCGCGCCAGTGACGACGCAGGATGGCGAGTATCAGTTGAATGACGGTGCGATGACCCTGCTTTTGAAGCAGTTTGAAATGCTTGCGGAGAAATTCTTGGACATCGCTCTGAAAGGGGGATTCCTCGGATTTACGAATCTCATTGATCTGTTGGTCACCCTTCACGAAGGCGAGGTGAAGAATTATCCCTGCGGAGCCGGTCTGGGGCTTTTTTCCGTAGCCCCCCAAGGCCGCGTCTATCTCTGCCAGCGACTTACGGGAGAAGATCGGTTCTGCATGGGGGATATCTTCGGAGGCTTTGATCAACGTAAGATTGAAGGGTTCAGAAGCGAGGCGGAGATCAGTCGGAAGCCTATCTGCAAAAATTGCTGGGCCCGCGTCATATGCGCCGGGGGATGCTACCATGAGGCGTGGATCAGGCAGGGCGACATCACCCGGCCCAATCTGCATTATTGCGAGTGGATCAGAGACTGGACCGAAATCGGATTGCAAGTCTATGGCCGGCTCGCATCGGAAGATCCGGAGTATCTGGATAAGCTGTCCGCACTCAGGGGACATGCGCCGATGTTTGATTCATGATCTACACGGACGAGGCGATGTGGCGGAGTTTAGTAAGGATTTGCAATTTGTTTTGACCAAAGCCAATGTAAGGATCGGGTTCGGCAAGGATTGCCGGAACCCGGAACTCAGGAGAAAGATGCAACAGGCACAACCATTACCCAGACAGCCCGAGCCGCCGGACATCAGCCACATCATCACAAGGCATCCCGAACACGACCGGGAGGCTCCCGGACGGCCGGATGTCACAGAGGATCCCGAACATGAGTGGGAGGCCCCCGAGTCCCCGGACATCAGCCACATCATCACGGAGGACGACACACCCGTGGACAATATCTTCTCTGAGAAGCAGCAGCGGCTCCTCACGGAGTCCCTGAACAGTTCGTGGAACCCCGGCAGGCCCTTTGTGGCTGCGGCCGACGTCGGCATCTTCCATGCCGTCAAGTCGCCGCCCGTCGTGCCGGACATGTTTCTGAGCCTCGACGTCCGGCTGGCGGACGACCTGTGGGAGAAGCGGAACCGCTCCTACTTCCTGTGGGAGTTCGGGAAGCCGCCGGAGGTGGTCGTGGAAGTCGTGTCGAACACCAAGGGCGGGGAGGCTGGCAGGAAGCTGCGGAAATATGCGCGGATCGGCGTCTGGTATTACGTCGTCTTCGACCCCCAGCGACTGGTTCAGGAGGATGATCTGCGGATCTATAAGCTGGTCGAGGGGCAGTATGTTCCAAAGACGTACTACCAGCTGAAACGGATCGGACTTGGGGTGACCCTGTGGGACGGGGAGTTCGAGGGAAGCCGTGATCGGTGGCTCAGATGGTGCGACAGTGGGGGAAGCCTTGTCCAGACAGGACTTGAGAGGGCCGAGGCCGCTGAACAACAAGTGGCTTCGCAAAAGCGGCACACCGAAGCCGAAAGGCAGCGCGCCGAGGCCGAAAGGCAGCGCGCCGAACGCTTGGCAGCAAAACTCAGGTCGCTGGGGGTTGATCCGGAAGTATGAAGCATGAAGCATGAAGGACAATCTTTTTGAGGAAGGGAGTTGGAAATGGCGAAGAAGAAAGGACTGAAGCCCGTAAACAAAGGGGCCAAGAAATTGGAGGAGAGGGAAGTGTTCGGCATGGCGGATGACGTGATGACCAGCATGCCCATCGGATGCACCACGATATTTGACACGGGCTGGGAGACCAATCCCCGGCCCGAAACTCCCATGGGAAACTGTGTCTCCAGCGCCAGGGATTTCACCAGTTGTTCAGGTCCCTGCTGGTGGCCGGCCCAGACACCGGACAACATCACGAATTTCCCGGATTTTCAGAATCAGTGCCGAGCCGTGGAAAAGGATTGGCGGAATCTGAATTTTGTCATCAAAAAATGAGGCGTGAAACGTGAGGCGTGAAACGTGAGGCGTGAGACGTGAGACGTGAGGCGTGAGGCATGAAACGTGAGGCGTGAGGCGTGAAACGTGAGGCATGAAACGTAAGGCGTGAAACGCATCACGCATCACGAGTCACGCATCACGAGTCACGAGTCACGAGTCACGAATCACGCATCACGAATCACGCATCACGCATCACGAATCACGCGTCACGAACAAGGAGTCAACATGAACATCAGAACGCATAAGGCATTTCTGGCAATTGTGGCGATCTGCTGTATTGGCGGGGTGTCCTGCCCGGTAGCAGCCAAGGATTTCATCTATGCCCCGGTGGTCAATGCGTTGGAGATCATTGACTGCGACACGGACACGGTGGTTCAAACCCTGTCGGTCTATAATGATTACATCATGAACGCGGCCTTTTCGCCGGACAAGACGCGCTATTATATGAATGCCCAACATTCTGTCTATGAGATGGATGTTGCCGGCAACAAGCTTGCGGAGGTCCACAAGTTCTCATCCGAATTGAGCAGGGTCACGGTGTTGGGCTTTGCCGTGTCCGAGGATGGGAAGAAGCTCTATCTGAGCTGTTCCATTGTGAAAAAGAAGCAGAACATCCCCAAGCTGAACGTGCTTCCGCCGCAGTTGGTGGTGTATGACATCAAGGCGAAGAAGATCGTTAAGAACTATCCGATCCCTTATTGTGTCACCGGGGTCATCACACTCCGAAAGGATCCGAATCATCTCATCCTGTGGGGTTTGGATGTCCACAAGCTGAACCTGAAGAGCGGAAAGATTGAGAAGGTCATGGGCATCCTGAACGCGGAAGATGGCAAGCCGAAAAACAGCTTGGTCATCTGGCATAACGGCAGCCCCGGAGATCATGGCATCTTCAGCAACCCCTACTACACAGCGACTGGCATGGGATATGTCTTCATTGATCGGAATACGGGCAAAATCAGCACCCTTGAAGGGAAAGACGTCTGGTTTGAGTATTCCACGATCATCTCGCCGGACAAGAAGTATCTCTACGGCGTTATGGACGAGCTGATAAAGATTGACATGAAAACCGGCGAAACCGTCAAAAGCGTCCCTATAAAACAGGGCACCTACTACGCGTTGAGCATGACCGCTGACGGAAAAAAGCTCTATCTGGGACCCGCCGGTGCGGACATGAGCGTTTACAATGCCGAAACCCTGGAACTCCTCGGCGTCATCCCCCTCTACGGAGATGGCGTTGTGGCCCATCGAGTTTCGAGATAAGGGGCACTCGGTTCAGGGCTCTGGGCAAAAAGATGGTCCGGAAAAAGGAGTGCGAAAGATAAGCGAAGCGGTCTTTCGCATGTGGGCGCAAAAGGCCGCTTCGCCCATCTTTTTGCACTCCTCCTGACAAACATTATGTTGAAAAGGAGTGCGAAAGATAAGCGAAGCGGTCTTTCGCATGTGGGCGCAAAAGACCGCTTCGCTCATCTTTTGCACTCCTTCTGACAAACATTGTGTTGAAAGCTTGAGAACCCAAGTGACTACCATGGAATATCTGATAAGTCTTTGGAAAGTGGTATTGCGAAGTGCTGATTTTTGCAAGCGTCACAAGAAAATCAGCCTTTTCGCATTGCTGATCCTCATCCCCTCCTTGGTCATCGGTGGGCATGAGATATCGGTCAGGCATTTTCAGGACATGACCTGCGTGGTCTGCCATGAGATGAAGGAGCCGATAAGGAAATGGAAGGAATCCGGGACAGCAACGAATCACAACAATTGCGCCGGGTGTCATTACGATACGGGGTTTGACGGATGGATGGCGATGAACCGGTCCGCTATCACACAGACTTTCGAGCATTTCAAGCGTGACCCGGACGAGCCGCTCAAGCCGCATCCGGAGCCCCTGTTTGTGGATGACAGTCTGGAACCGGGTTATTGGAGCCATGTGCCGAACTACAGGTGCTTCCAGTGCAAGGACGCAAAGAACCACAAGAAGATTGACCAGCCCAAGATACACAGCAAGCTGATAAAGGGGATTGCGGCCCAGCCCTGCAAGGACTGCCATAACCATGAAATGCGGAAGGGGCAGAAATTTTATGAGAAAATCTTGGCGGATCAGCAACAGTAAATGGTGAGCAACCGCGCCGGGGAATCAATTCCCCGGCTAAAAGCGGAAGTACACCAAAGCGCACTGTGGAACATCACCTTGGGTGATGATGAGGAAATGATTTCAGAAAAGTGCCAGAAGATATGTTTAAAATACTTCTACCCTTAACTAGCGGTGTGAGCCAACTGCACAGAAAACAGAAGGATGTCAGGCCACTAATTCCCAATGTGAATCTGAATGCAACGAAAAAGAGACAAGTTGAGAAGTTCATCCGCAAAATTTTAAGACATCACGGGCTTGAAGAAGGCAAACCCAAATTTCCACCGAATGACAAGCTATGGTTGAGAATTTTCTATTTCAACCATAATATCGTAAAGCCGACTTTGGATCTGCTTGAAGGGTTTGTGTATCCCAATGACAGAAATATCATATACTTGGAATCTGTTCGGTTGGACATGCAATCCTTGCAGAGCGATGATCCGTATTTTGAGATAGAGACAGATATGAGTGGTGGAGTGGATGACATATTGAAGATACGCACAGAAACCTGTTTTCTTATTGAAGCGGGCAGAATCAGACCCAACCTGATTCTTCCGACACAATCAACTGTCGTCAATGTAGGAGCTGTTATGAAAGAACAATTTGAATCCTATTTTGCAAAAGCATTACATGATGCAAAGATTGAGGAACTTCTGAGGGGGTACAGAAACAAAAGATTTTCGGCCAAGAAGAATGTGAAGGCAGATGACATGGAATTTGATGTGGTTGTTGAGAAGAACGGGAAGGCAATCGCCTTTGAAATCACTGCCGGGCCCCTTGACCAAAGAGAGTTGAGCAGGATCGAGAAACTCCATGAGACAGCGAAGTCCTTGTATTATGAATTCCGGGTGGTCACCATTCCCACGCCTAAAAAAGCCACAATAGAGATCAAGTGGCTCAAGGACGAGCTTCTCAGATATCTCCGTTCCGAGGAACAGGCCTTGGATGAGCCGCCATCCACCCATGCCGATTATGAGGAAATCAGGAAACTGACAGTCCGCTCCATCCGGATAACCGATTCGGAAGCCGATGTTTCTGTGAGCGGGGATGTCTCCGTCAATCTTGGACACACTTCCGGTCCAAATGCCGAAAAAGAGAATGACCATGAAATATTGCCATTTAACGGGGAACTTTCACTGAATCTGTGTGAGAACACCATCAGACATGCCCGTTTGAAAATAGACATCAGCTACTGGTATGAATGAGGTGTGAGGCTGATTCTAACGCTTTTTGTGGTTTCGGGAGATATGACACCGGATTTCAGGATGAGACGGATATCCGTCCCCGGTCCGCCGCCATGTTTCCGGCTCATGCCGGACCGGGGAAATCCGTCTCATCCTCCGATCCGCTGTCATGTTTCGGAACCACAAAATCCGTTAGAACTAGGCATGAGGTATGAAATGGAACTTGCTTTTCACATCAGAACCCCCGACTCCCAAGACTGGGCAGACAAGTTTCAAAAAGAAATGGATCGCCTATATGACGGGGAAAATGATTGGGCAGAAGACTTTCCTCTCGCTGACCGGATTTATGTCGGAGACGAGTTTTGTCCCAATCGTCTGCCGTCGTTGAGTGAGCTGGAAGGATTCTGTGCGCTGGCCCGGGAGAACGCCCTGAAAATTACGCTTCTGACGCCTGTTCTCACGGATAAAGAACTGGAGAACCATTCGTTTTTGTTTGATTATTTGGAAAAATGGGAGAAGGGGGCGGAGATTGTTGTTAATGACTGGGGGGTGCTTTTGTTTCTTAAACGTAGAAATTCGCACAAAGCGAAGCTTTGCACTCCGGGTGGGGTTTGTTTGTCAGGGGGGAGGCTTTTCAATAAAGGGTTTAAAGACCCTCGGCTGGGCGATGCGGAGGGATTGGCTTTGTTTTCCTCTGAAACTCTGGGGCTTCTCAATGAAAGCACTTTTGATCATCCTGAATTTCAACGTGCGATGAGGGACTTGGGGGTGAGTCGTCTGGAGCGTGATCTGTTGCCTTATGGAAACCCGGTATGCCGGAGCGGAGAATCGGGGATCCACCCATCGTTCTACTTTCCTTTTGGCTATGTCACCACAGGCAGGGTCTGCTGGACAGCTTCGTTCAGACAGGCTGAGGGAGAGAAATTTTTCCCGGCCGGCCCGTGCGCGCGTGTCTGCGATGATCTGAGGTTCGAACTTGAAAACGAAAACCTTTCCTTCCGGGTGTTTCAGAACGGCAATACGATTTTTTACCTTTATCCCTTTTCCCTTCTGAGTTCATTTATAAAAGCGGCAAAAAGGGAAAACATAAGGCTTGTTTATCAGGGCCTTAATTAAGGAACTCGTCAGTCATAAGTTCTCTGGAAATCCTGAAAGGCATTCCGGAAACTGCCTGAAATCATTGGCACTGGGCATTCCATGCCTGTCTTTCTGGTATCAATGATTTCAGCATGTTGCGAGAACTTACGACTGATGAGTAAGGAACAGGGCGATATGAAAATTGCCGCGCCAGTCAGTTCCCTTGAGGAGGCGGAAATGCTCATCCATTTTGGCGCGGATGAGTTCTACTGCGGGTTCAGCACACCCGAGTGGCAGGAGCATTTCGGGGGGCAATGGTGGATGAACCGGAGGGATCCTTCCTCTGCCAATATCCTGTCATGGCAAGACATGAGCGAACTCATGGCCCTGGCTCATCAAAACAACATCCCGGTCCATGTCACCTTGAACGCGCCATTTTACCCGGAAGGCGCGCTTCGATACATGTTAAAGCTGAGTGAGAAGCTGGCCAACGAACTCGGCGCGGACGCGCTGATTGTATCTGACTTCAATCTGCTCATGCTTATAAGGAGGGAAAAATTTCCTGTCGGGATTCATCTGAGCAGCTTGGGCGCGTGTTTTAATTCCTTTACGGCCGATTTTTATTGCTCACTTGGGGTAAAGCGGATCATTCTGCCCCGGCATCTCACGCTTTCCGAGATAAACGACCTGATCACCAAAGCCGATCCCCGGATGGAATTTGAAGTGTTCGGGCTCAATGACGGCTGTTTTTTTGAAGAGGGGTTTTGCCAGACCACACACACCTTGGGTCCTTTCTGCCTGACAGACTGGGAAATCCGGGCATCTCGGGAATCTGAGCAATCCAAAATGTCCGGGCATCTCGACTCGGTCCGTGAGCATCTATGGTATCAGAACAACTGCGGTTCCTCTTTTCAGGCTCAGGGGTTGCCCAATGGCCCGTGCAGCCTGTGCTGGTTCGGTCATTTCAGGGACTGGGGTGTCAAGGCCGTCAAGATTGTGGGCAGAGAGGCGTCCTTTTATCGCAAAATGAGAAGCCTTCAGATGGTTAAAGCTGTGGCAGATGAAGCTGGAAAAGGGGGTTCGGCTCAGGAAATCGCGGAATTTGCCCGGTCTCTCCGTAACACCCCGGAATATTGCCAAAAAGGGTATATGTGTTATTTCAGAGAAAGTCCTCACAAACTTTGGCGGAACTACGCGCATGAAACATGATGAACTGCTTTTCTACTACAGGAAATACCTCCTGCCCCGCAGAAAAATCCTGATCTTTTCTCTTGTTCTCAGCGGGATCAGCACGGGGCTGGGAATGATGCAACCCTACTTTGCAAAAATAGTGATTGACAGGGTTTTCATTGCCGGGGAGGCCCGGATTCTCGCACCTCTGCTGGGCATTCTGCTTCTTCTCCTCGTGCTCGGCTTTATCATTCGGGTAAGCAACAATTATATTTACACGCTGTATTCCGCCAGAATTCTCTTCAAAATGCGGGAAGACCTGTTTGCCCATCTGCAACGGATCCCGTTGATTTTTTTTTCAAAACAGAAGATCGGGGACATATTCTCCAGAATCGCTTCGGACATGGCGGACATTCAGGCCCTGATGACCGAGACCCTCCCGATTTGTCTGTTCAACCTCCTGACCTGCGTCATCACGGCCGGGATATTGTTCTGCCTGAACTGGCAGATGGCTCTGATGAGTCTGGGGTTTCTGCCAATCGGATTCTGCATTATTCATAAAATACGTCCAAAGCTTCTCGAACTGGCCCAGAGCGTCACCGAGGGGAACGCGGACATTGCCCATTTTCTGTTTGAATCTCTGAGCAATACCGCGCTGATCAGGGCGTTTGGCGCGGAAGAATCAGAATGCGAAAAGCTGAGGAAAAAGCAGTCTCATATGCTGAAATTCCTTTTGCGCTACCGGATCATAGGCGCGTTTTCCGGTTCCGTGCCGACTCTGTTCATCCTGCTGAACACCTTGGTGGTTTTCGGATACGGCGGACTCTTGGTGATGAACGGGACCCTTACCATCGGGAGCTTGGTGGCCTTTTCCGTGTATCAGGGACGGGTATTTTCTCCTTTGCAGGGCCTGATGGACGCCTTTCTCGCCATGCAGAAATCAAAGATCGCGCTGAACCGCGTCAGGGAGATTCTGGATATTGAGCCGGATATCAAGGAAACCCGGGGCATGATTCCGGAGGATGGAAGTTTGGGGGGACATATTGCTTTTGAAAATGTCTCTTATGCGTATAACCCCGGCGAAGTTGTTCTGAACAACCTCTCTTTTGATATCCCCGGGGGGAAGATTACGGCACTGGCGGGGCCCAGCGGCGCGGGAAAGACAACCATCTGCCATCTGATGCTGAGACTTTTTGATCCGGATGCGGGGCGTATTACCTTGGACAATACGGATATCAGGCGTTTCAGGCCCGATTGGTTGAGAAGGCAGATCGCATTCGTATCCCAGGATATTTTCCTGTTTCATACGTCAATACTTGAGAATATCGGATTCTCAAAGCCTGAGGCCGATAAATCCGAAATCATCGAGGCAGCAAAAGCAGCCTGTATTCACGAGTTTATCTTAACGCTTCCTGAAAAATATGATACGCTTACAGGGGACCGGGGTGCTCGGCTTTCAGGGGGGCAGAAACAGCGGATCAGCATTGCCCGGGCCATTTTGCTGGACCCCAAAATCCTCATCTTGGATGAGGCCACGGCCTTTCTCGATTCCTCCGCGGAGGCGCGTTTGAAGGAGACCATTCGCTTTCTGATGAAAGGCAGAACCATCATTGTTGTGAGTCACAGAGTTTCGAGCATTCAGGATGCTGAAAAGATTATCGCGATGGGAAAGGAAGGTGTGATTTATGAAGGATCGCCTGATGGGTTTTTCAGAGTGTTCCAGGAAACCGCTCCGCATAGCAATCATTGACAGCGGGATAAACCCAGGCCATCCCCATGTGGGAGATGTTGCAGGAGGATTGTCCCTTGACCTGAATCCCCAAGGAGAAGCGATAAAATCGGATGATTTCCATGATGCCATAGGACACGGCACAGCCATTGCCGGGGTTATCCGGGGAAAATCTCCGGATGCAAAGCTTTACGCGATCAAAATATTTCATGAGGCATTAAAAGCCCCTTCATCCCTGCTCCTTGCCGCGCTGGAATGGGCAGTGCGGAGCCGTATGAAAATGGTTCATCTGAGCTTGGGCACGGTACATGAGGAAGACAGGGACGCGCTGAAAAAATTGTGCCAAAGTGCTTATGACAAAGGAATGGTGATCATTGCCGCGGCAAGATCCCGAGACGACCGGGTTTTTCCGGCTGTTTTTGAAACAGTCATTGCCGCGTATCACCATCCTGAATGCGATGAAACCACCCTTGTCCATCATCCGGAGGGGCCCATTGAGTTCGGAGCCTGCGGACTGCCCAGGCCCCTTCCCGGACTGCCCCAGGAACTTAACTTCCGGGGCCATAGCTTCGCGGCCGCGCACATCACTGCCAAGGTTGCCCGGATGCTGGAGAAAAATCCGGATGCAGAAACATTGTGGGTGAAAGGGGAATTAGGAAAGTAGCTTTTAAACTTTGACCAGCGACTGAATCATCTCGGGGCGGATCGCTCAGGAACAAGAAGTTCGTAGTCCCGCCTTCAGGCGGTTTGCCACCGCCTGAAGGCGGAACTACGAACTTTGGTCTGCCAACCCTCAACCTTTGGAGAAAGGAGGTTTTTATGAGATTCAAACATCTTTCAACATTTCGGGAAGTGGTGACGCTGATGGCGGCGGCATTGCTTCTGCTGTCTGCGGTTTGCCCGGCATCTGTGGCCGCAGAGATGCAGGGCCAAGCGCAGATGGTCGCCACAGCCAAAGATGCGCCGATTTACAATCCTCCCAAAAAAGACGCGGAAATACGCAGAAGAGAGGGGGGGGACACCGGATCGGCAAGCCGCGGCCTCACCCGAGGACTGACCCGCGGCCTCACCCGGGGTCTCACTCGGGGACTGACCCGCGGCCTCACCCGGGGACTGACCCGCGGCCTCACCCGGGGACTGACCCGCGGCCTCACACGGGGACTGACCCGCGGTCTCACCCGGGGACTGACCCGCGGTCTCACCCGAGGGCTGACGCGGGGACTGACCCGCGGTCTCACCCGAGGGCTGACGCGGGGACTGACCCGCGGTCTCACCCGAGGATTGACCCGCGGTCTCACCCGGGGGCTGACTCGAGGGGAAACCCGGGGTCTCACCCGAGGTTTGAGCCGTGGTCTCACCAGAGGGCTGACACGAGGTCTCACCAGAGGATTGACCCGTGGCCTCACCCGCGGCCTCACTCGAGGGGAAACCCGGGGATTGACCCGAGGACTGACCCGAGGGGAAGGACTGGCAGAAACCGGCGCGCAGGAGCTGGCAGGGATCATTGTGGATGGCGACAAAATCCATGAAGATCAGGAACCAGAGGGGATCAAGGACGCTGAAAGCGGTGAGATTGAGGAATCCGAAGATGTTGCAGATCAGGAACTCATCGGGGATGACGCTCACGAGGGTCAAGACGAGGCGCATGAAACGGCCGAAGCTTATGACCCCGGAGAATCTCACGGAGGAGGAGGCATGCCTTCACTGATGGCACCACTCGCCTCTCTGCGTACCGGCTATACAACGACAAACCAGCCGGTGCTGCGATGGTACATCTCCGGCCCGTTTTCAGGAAAGATCGAATGCACGCTCACTAAACATGGGGCCATAGAACCCCTACTGGAGACCCACATTGACGGCCCTGACAAGGAGGGCGTCTATGCGGTTGACCTTTCCAAGTACAATGTCACCCTCAAGCCGAATGTGGAGTATGAATGGTTCATGGTGATTGTCCCGCTTCCGGATGAACGCTCGGCCGATTTTCTGGCCAGTGCCGCCATTCAACATGTCAGGCCCTCAGAGGACTTGTCAGCGCGTCTGGCCCGGACGCCAAAAGAGAGACTGCACCATCTCTATGCCAGTGAGGGATATTGGTATGATGCGGTTGACAGCCTTTCCCGACTCATTGATGAGCGGCCTGAAGACAAAAGATTGCGGGCGCACCGGGTCGCGTTGCTTGATCAGGTGAAACTCGGCAAAGTGGTTGATTATGATCGTAAGCAGCTTTAACTAACCATCCTTTTTTTTCTGTCAAGACTTTTTTTTCAGAAGCCCTTGACATTTGCAAATGTCCCTGATACCAATGGTGACTGTCGGCAGGTTGGGCGACTCCTCCTGACTGTTTGCCGGATAGTTGCCGAGTTGTCTGAGGGACAACATGTGTCAAGTTGTCCCTGCACGAAAGGCCA
>JAOZRQ010000663.1 GCA_029940115.1 Desulfobacterales bacterium | reverse complement strand
CGCCTTCAGGCGGTGCGACACCGCCTGAAGGCGGAACTACAAACTTCTCAATTCGCATCAAAACGGGAAATGCCAGAAAAAACTTGATGTGACCAAAGTCGCACGATTTTTCAAATCGTGCCTGAACGAGTCCCACATCAAAATGGGAAATGCCAGAAAAAAACTTGATGTGACGTGTAAGAAAAAAAATCCCTTTGTGTAAAAGTTGATTGATAGGTGGGAAAAATCAGAAAATCTTCATTTGAAAGTGTTCCCTCAGAACGCTCCTGGTTCTAACGGTTTTTGTGGTTTCCGACATGATCCGCAGATGAACGCGGATGAACGCAGACAGACGCCCACGGCCTGCGCGGCCGGCCAGGGATCGGCGTCCATCCGCGGTCTGCAGGGATCACAGCTGCCTGAAATCTTATGCAACCACAAAAACCGTTAGAATCAGGAACGCTCAAAGGGGAATTTCCATGTCCCAAAAAAACTAAGTTTCTTAAAAGTAAGGAGTTTTGATCATGAATACCCAAAAACAGATCACTTGGATTCTTCTTTGCATGTTCGTTTTGCTCCCCGTTGCCTCTGAGAGCATGGCGGAGAGCGCGCCTCCGGATGTGATTCAGGCGGCAGAAGATGGCTTGCAACCCTTCATGAAGCGGATTCCTTGGGGCGAGCGGGAAAGATTCGGTTTCACAAAAGCAGACGATCCCGAACAGGCTTACTTTGGAAGTCCTTATAGACTTCACACGATCACCCCCGCCGCGCTCTCCAAATATCAGTCCGAGGATACTGTGGAGTCTCTCATCTCTGAGACACACATGTGGTATTTCCCGGTGATGCTTGAAGATGAGTGCCGGGTCATTCTGATTGTGGATCAGATGGATGGCCAGTGGAAGGCGGTCTCACTGGGCCGGGCAAAACTGGCCCGCCAGCTCGGCAAGGTCAGAAAAGCGTGGTCCCGAAAGAGGGGATATGATCCACGACTGATCGCCGTGTTTCAGGCTGGGGAATATCTGTTCACCGTGCCGGAAAAGGACTCTTACAATCTGACCTCCCTCATCCGCATAGGTGGCAAAAAGCGATCCGATCAGGCCACGGCCGATTCAGATTTGGATGAGCTTTCCCGTACCATTGAGCGATTGAAGCCGCTCGTTGAAAGGAATATGGAAAGATGAAAATTGATAAATGTTTTTGATTTCGAGCATGATTAAGGAGGTGATAAAGTTTGATAATCAAGTTTTGTTGCGGGTTGCTCTGGTCTCTTGATGTTTTCCGCGGAGACCGGGGAAAAATCGTTCTCAGTTTGTAGTTCCGCCTTTAGGCGGTGCGAGACCGCCTGAAGGCGGAACTACAAACTGAAATGTGTGAAAAAGCCGGGTTTCTGCACACAGCAGAATTGATTAATTTTTTTTTCAACGTCAATACGGGAGGTTGTAATGAAGCGTAGATCACTAATTATGGCAACACTGATCAGTCTGTTGCTTTCTTCTGCTGCGAACGCGGCAAGGTTTGAGTTTGACGGGCATATTGCCTATCATAATGATGTCGCGTTCATCAATTTTTCCTTGGAGAATGACGCGACTGACGTGCGAGTATATACCGATTCTTTCAATTTCGGCATTGACGGGAATTTTGACCCGATCACAGCCCTGTGGACAGGTGGCGGGACCCTGCTGGCCCAGAATGATGACATCGAGACGGACGCGTTCAACTGGGACTCGGGATTCTTCCTCCCGTCCTTGGAAACAGGCGATTACATGTTCACCGTTGCGGCCTACAATAATTTTGTCATCGGAACAGATGAGTATGACGGTTCGTTTTCCGAGTCTGACAATATTATGTTAAGCAACGGGTTCCTGCTTGGTGATGAAACCCAGATTCCCATTGAGGAGTGGGCCCTTTTTGATGGCGCGGGAACAACAGGAATGAGCGGATATTACCATGTGGTCCTGGATGGTGTGGATCACGCCCACCAACAGGACCCTTCTGCCGCGCCGGAACCGGCCACCATGTTCCTTCTAGGATCCGGCTTGACGGGCGTGGCGGTGATCAGAAAGCGATTCAGGAAATAACCTGTCAATGTCAGACAGGCTGCAAATGATTTTCTGACCACCTACAGGCAAGCTGACCCCGAACAGGAAGTCTATGTGAAGCTTGGCGGGGGTTGGGGAAATTTGAACCGCAGATTAACGACAGATCAACGCTGATTGCACAGATCAAATGCAGACTCCTGATCAGCGTAATCGGGAGAATCTGTGTGATCTGCGGTTCAGATTCCTGTTTGCCGCCAACGCGTTTTAGGAGACCGCCATGAAATATGTTCTGTTGATGCAAAAATACATTTTGCTCGCATTGATAGCGTTTCAACTGGGGATGACCGCCGCTTCCGCCACCCTTCTGAATATTCCCCAGAAAGATCAGGAACAGACACAATGGTGCTGGGCCGCATCTTCCCAAGCCATACTTGAATATTATGGCGTGGTGAAGACTCAGACAGAGATCGCCGACTATGGAACAGATGGTGCCAATATCCAGAATTGGCTATATGGAAGTACCACCAACCCCACAAAAAATGGAGTAAAAGAAATCCTCAAGCACTTCGGCACGATCTGGAGTTCGGGTTCCGAGGGAGCATTATCTCAGTCCGTTGTCCAGACGCAGATGGACGCCGGCAGGCCGGTCGTGGTGAACTGGGAATGGGCCGCCAGTGGCGGGGGGCATATCATTGTTGCCCGTGGAATCGAGGGGGACACCATGTATCTGATGGATCCAATTGAGGGGGCCACGATAGACAGCTATGATTGGGTTGTCAACGGAGATACCCATACATGGGCGTGGAGTTTGAAGGTCACCAGCAATCCGCCGGAAAGTGTGGTACAGGATTGCAATGACGAATGGGGTGGCACCGCTTACGAGGATGACTGCGGCGAGTGCGTCGGCGGGAATACTGAAAAGACTGCTTGTGTTCAAGACTGCAACGGCGATGAAGGCGGTACCGCATTCATTGATGACTGCGGCGAATGCGTCGCCGGCAACACTGGAAAGACCGCGTGTGTCCAAGACTGCCACGGCGACTGGGGCGGCACGGCTTTCACCGATGACTGTGGCGAGTGCGTCGCCGGCAACACTGGAAAGACCGCGTGTGTTCAAGACTGCCACGGCGACTGGGGCGGCACGGCTTTCACCGATGACTGTGGCGAGTGCGTCGCCGGCAACACTGGAAAGACCGCGTGTGTCCAAGACTGCAACGGCGACTGGGATGGCACCGCTTTCACCGATGACTGTGATCAATGTGTCGGCGGAAGCACCGGGAAGATCGCTTGTGTCGTGGATTGCAACGGCGACCGGGACGGCATGGCCATCACTGACAATTGTGGCGAATGTGTGGGCGGAAATACGGGAAGGGAACCCTGTGTCCAAGACTGCAACGAGGAATGGGGCGGCAC
>JAOZRQ010000662.1 GCA_029940115.1 Desulfobacterales bacterium | reverse complement strand
ACCTATCTTTAAAAGGAGGAATTATGACTGATATCAAATGGTTATTAGGAGACTGGATTTTTGCTTTCTTGAATTTTGGCAAAAAATTTTACTTCTCAACATCAATATTTTTACCTTCCAATGCCTTCATTCTGTGTACAGGACAAAAAAAATGATTGAGGAAGGAAACCCGGCTTTTTTTTGCAGTTGGGGAGTCGGCCTGTTTGGGAAAAAGCCGGGTTTTTCGCCCATCCCCGACTTTTTGTCCTGTACACAGACCTTCATTTTAACTCCACACCGCCCAAAGCAAATTCAATGACACCTTTACCCAACCGAATGCCTTTGTCCTGCATTCTCTGAATTGAGTTCGTCGTTCCGCCTCTATAGCTTTGGACATAATGTTCGTCAGTGGATGAAGCGCTAAAGACCGCTTCGCTCATCTTTCGCACTCCTTTTTTCGGACAACAAGCCCGAAAATCTTAGAATCAGCAAGTTCTTTAATTTCCAGCCAAATGTTCCCACAATCTCAAATCCGCTATCTTCTCAAAGTGAGAGTCGTATGTGACAACCACAGAATCGGTTTGGAGAGCATGTGAGGCTATCCAGACATCATTGATCGGCAATGGTGTCCCTGCTCTTTTCAGCGTGTCTTTAATCATGCCGAATATTTCCGCTGTTTCGTCGTTTGCATCCAATACCCTGACTGTTGGCTTCTGAAGAAATCTTTCGAGAAGTCTTTTGTTTTCTTGTTCCTTGCTCCCGCCTTTGAACCCAGCATAAAGTTCTCCAAGGACGAACACTGACATATAGACAATCTCGGCTTTTGACAAGGCATTCAATATGTTGTCATCTCCGCCTAGGAAACGGCTGTACGCGTTGGTATCCATCAGAATCTTTTTCAATGCCAGTCCTCCGGATCAATTTTGTCAAATTCCTCAACCGATCGACAAAATTCATGAACATCATTTTCTGACCAGATCCCAAAAATATCCATGAAATCGGCGCTGCGATCATCTCCAGGATATTGCTCTCTGTTCGCCTCACTCAGTGCCTTTTTTGAGGAAAGGACGTTATATTTTTGGGACAAAAACTCGTAAAAATCGAAAAGTTCAATCCTTGCCTGTTCCGGAAGTGAGGAGAGATCAAGGATCATCTGAGATTCTGCCATGATGAGAGACTCCTTTTCTGTTATTTCCCTGTGTACAGGACAAAAAATTGAGGATGGGCGTGAAATCCGGCTCTTTCCCAAATGGGCCGACTTCCCAACCGCAAGAAAAAGCCGGGTTTCTTTTCCTCAATCATTGTTTTTGTTCTGTACACAGGTTGTTTCCACATGCTGAAAGAGAGCGGCTCCATTATTTGCACTCCGCCTAGCGGCTCCATTTTTGCACTCCGGAGGTTGCTTATTTGAAACGCAAAAATTCCGCCTGGCGGCTTCATTTTTGCACTCCGGATAATTTCTTGAGTCTGGCCCTGAAGGTGTGGGGATCAAGCCTTAGCAATCTTGCGGCCTCTGATCTGTTCCCATCGGTCTTTTTCAATGCTACGTCATAATATTGGCATAGGACGTCATTCAGATCCACCCCCTCATCCGGAACCTGGATCCGGTTTGCGGGAGAGGCTATGTCAATAATCTCCATGTTTTCCGCCGTGATCTTGCTGTCGGGGTATGCATATGCGATTTCAAGCGCGCTCTCCAACTGTCTCACATTTCCGGGCCAATGATGCTTCATTATCAGATCAATGGCGGATTTGTCAAACGTCTTTCTCTTGTCACCCTTCTTGTTCTTGTTCCAGTGTTCGACAATGTGCCGGGCGATCATCATCTTGTCATTTTCCCTCTCCCGCAGTGGGGGCAGAGATATCTGCTTGCGAACCAAGCGGTAAAAGAGGTCCTCCCGGAAATCTTCGCCACTGACCTTTTCTCGGAGGTCCTTGTTTGTCGCGGAGATGACCCGGACATCTGTTTTCTCCTCTTTCACGCCGCCCACCCGCGTGAATTTCCCGTCATTCAGGACTCGCAAAAGTTTCACCTGCATGGTCAGGGGCAGATCGGCGATCTCATCCAAGAAAATCGTTCCGCGATTCGCCAAGCTGAACTTCCCCGCCTTGTCAGACGTCGCACCGGTGAAGGCCCCCTTCTTATGCCCAAAGAACTCGCTTTCAAACAGATCCGGCGGGATGGCCCCGCAATTGACCGTGATCAGCGGCTTCTCCTTTCTCGGACTGTTGTAATGGATCGCCTCGGCCACCAGCTCCTTGCCGGTTCCGCTTTCACCTTGGATGAAGATTGGAATGTCCGTGTCCGCAAAAAGCCGGATCTGCTCCTTGATTTTCACGATTTCAGGGCATTGGCCGATGGTCTTGTCATAAGTCAGTTCAAGACGGTTTTTGAGCGCCTCGTTTTCCCGGCCCAGCCTCGTCATCTCCGCCTTTATCTCATCCACTTGCTGGATTTTGGGAAAATCATCCAGTTCAAACGTGATTTCCGAAATCTCACTCGCTCTGGATATCTGGATCAGCTCCGCGTCAATCACCCCGCCCTGACGCAAAAATATCCAGCAGGCATGCATGGTGGGCGTTCCCGAGGTCAGCGAAATCGTATATTTCGCCCCCCTGTCCTGTTTCAGGATCTCCTTCACCGCCTTGTACATGGCCGGGTAAACGATGTTGTAGTCGGTCGGGTTTTGGGCCGGGGCCTCTTGGTAAAGGACTTCCATCTTGGGGAACTGCCTTTGACAATGCGCTGAGATATGGGCCGCGGGCTTCAGGTATCTCTCATGGTTGTAGAGAATACAGAGCTTGTCAAAACTCTGCTGATCGAGAACGGAGAGGACCGGTCCCGGCCTCTCCGGATGGCAGTCATTGTCGCCGATGAATGTGAGAATGATTTTCATGGACTGTACCCGATGCTTGAACCCTTTCCCCAAGACTTCATGGACATTGTTGATGACGACAAACGCGTTCGGGTCAATCGCCTTTATCGTGTCGGTGAGATGGGTTATCTCCTTGCAAGGGTAAATGATATCCCGCTCTGTGTCGGGTCTTCGGGGTGAGCTTCATTTGAGTTTCCCATCCTGATCCTTGAACGCCTTTTCAAGCTCTTCCCATCGTTTGAGGAAGAACCCCTGGGCCTGTTTCCCCAGTTCGGCGGCCTTTGTCGCGGTTCCCCGGGCTTCAAGATAGTAGTTCAGAATCCTCACGGGATCTTGGCCTGCATCCCGGATTTTCCTCCCGATTTCAAGCAATTCCCTTTCCTCGGGGGATAGGTCGTTGACATAGAATGTTTCGTTCTCATCCATTTTTTTGTCCTCCTCTTATAACAAATCGTAAATTCGTCCCCTTTGACCAGCTCGGATTGCCGCCGGATTTGGCAATCCCTGACAAAAGACATCAGGGACAGGTTCCGGCGGGAGCAGGGTCAGTTTGTAGTTCCGCCTCTCGGCGGTGTCACACCGCCGA
>JAOZRQ010000155.1 GCA_029940115.1 Desulfobacterales bacterium | reverse complement strand
GCCAAACTGCAAGTTTGGCACTCCGGAGCGACAAACATTTTGTTGAAAGCTCTAGATCAGGCCTCCGAAAAAGAAGACAACGACGGACATATGCGCGCATGAAAGTCGGCGATGCCAGACAACTGACAACTGACGATCTATTAGGAGGCAAGCATTATGCCAGGATTTGACAGAACAGGTCCGCAAGGAATGGGACCCATAACCGGTGGCAGACGAGGGCGTTGCAATCCTGCTTCTTATGCAGGGCAGGCCCCTCAATTTGGCAGAGGATATGCTTATGGCGGAGGCTTTGGCCGTGGTTTTGGCAGAGGATATGCTTATGGCGGAGGCTTTGGCCGTGGTGGCCGAGGCAGATGTTTCCGCGGCATGGGCTGGAACCATGGAGAGTATCCCCAAGATATGGCTCCTGTGAGCGCGGCAGATGAGTTGAATATGCTGAAGGCCGAAGCCGATTCCATGAAAAACGCGCTGGGTGCCATCAATCAGCGCATCGGGAAACTTGAGAAAAAGGATCCAGAATTGCAGAGCTGAAAGATCGCTGTTTACAGGACAAAAATGGGAATCATGATCGCCCCATTTGTAGGGTAGGGTTCCACCAAATCTGGATTCCCTGAAATTGGTGGAACCCATACGCATCAAGCTAAGACTCCAACCCCTGTTTTTCCTGACTCCATGAAATGGCCAGCTTGGCCCCCCATCAGAAGGCCACACCGGATGGGACTTCGGGAATTTGGCCGGCCCGGCAGGAGCGGAGACGGGGTTTACCGAATATTTACTGGCCAAATACTTAGATATACTGGAACTCCGTGGGGTGAAAAATGGAACTTACCGATATTTTACCGATTGACAAGTGGGTCGAATTCGAGAAGGATATTACCGGGAGATCCGGGCTGGACGCGTCTGTATTCAACACAGACGGCATCCGGATCACCGATTTCAAGCAATGGGCCAACCCGCTCTGCCCTGCAATCAAGGCGACAGACAAAGGACAGAGCTTCATCTGCGCGGTCGCGCACATGAATCTCGCGATCCAGGCAAGCAGGACAGGAAAATCCGTCATTGAGGAGTGCGACGCGGGATTGGTCAAAATGGTGGTCCCCATATTCGTGGGAGACGAATTCGTCGGCGCGTTCGGCGCGTGTGGATTCCTCCTCGACGATGGTGAGGTGGACGGCTTCATGATCAACAAAACCACCGGCATTGATGAAGATAAGATCGAAAGCCTCTCCACCGATATCAAATCCATCACCACCGAAAAGGCGGAATCCCTCGCCGCTTATATGGAGGAGCAGATTGGCAAGCTCGAAGGGGTTTAAGTTTGTAGTTCCGCCTTCAGGCGATGCGAAACCGCCTGAAGGCGGAACTAGAAACTGAAATTGATGGAAGGATATCGCCACTCTGAAATACTCCTCTTACCCCATTGAACATTTCCTTTTTCCCTGTCATATTGCCACTCAGTTGCGGATAGCCGGTTGTCAGTTGCCACCGGCAATTGATCCGTCAACACTGGCGGTCTGAATGAACACACATCCCCTATTTTCTGAGTTTTCAAACCAATGGCGTCAGAACCCGAAGCTTCGTCTGGGCGGATGGCTCATACTCGTCATTCTGCTGACCTATCTGTTTCTGCTGCTCTCTGATCGGGAAGCCGCGCTGAAGAAGGATTACCGGAACATGAGCGCCCGTCTGGAGCGTCTGGATCTTCTGGCCCGCCAGAAAGAATGGGTCGGGCGGGCCGACGCGGTCCGGGCCTTTGTAGTTCAGATGGAGGGAAGGTTCTGGAAGGCGAGCAGCCGCGGGCTGGCCCAAGCCAAAGTGCAGATATGGGTGGACAATCTTCTGGCAAAAAAGGGGATCACCGATGCACGGACACAAGTCGAACCAGCCCGGGACATGACAGGATACGAGAGCGTCTGGCAGGTGGGTGCCCGGCTAGAGGCCCCTTTTGCGCCTCACAAACTCACGGATCTGCTGCATACGCTTGAAACCCATCGGCAGATTGTCACGGTGGAACAGTTGGATGTCCTAAACACCAATCGCCCCCGCTTCACACTGGTCTTTAAGGCATATTTTCAGGCAAATTCGGAAAGGTAAGTACCGGCCAAAAGTTTTCTAGGATTTGCCAATCCGAGCGAGGGGCGAAGTGGTGTTAGTATCCCATGAGAATTCTCAGAGGAGTGCTGAAATGAGCCCCAGGCGATATTTTAGCATTTCACCGGGCGCCAAAATATCGCCTGGGCTCATTTCAGCACTCCCTTCCACTCCTTTCCGGAACTGACTGCCGCCGGATTTGGCAATCCGGCGGGAGCGGAAGGGGCACAAAGAAACCCAGCTTCGCTTTCGAAATATTTGGCGATCAGGTTGCAACAAACGGATACTGGCATCAGAAGCCGGGTTTCTTTGGCTTCGCTTTCGAAATATTTGGCGATCAGGTTGCAACAAACGGGTACTGGCATCAGAAGCCGGGTTTCTTTGCACTGATATGAAAATGAAACTGACGGGAAAAAAAAAAATCCGCGCGGCGATGGGAGGCCTATTTATCCTTTTTTCATTAGGCATCTCCTTCTGGCTCGTTCCGATTCCCTCACCCCCTGCCAGTCTGACCGAGGCCGAGGAGTTTCCTTGGTCGTTGCTCTCCTTGGACAAGGGGAGGAATCTTGACAAGGCGCTTCAGACCCTCCACCGGCACCTGTGGGGAGAGGAGACCGAGGCGCTTCAAGCATCACGGGCCGCTTGGTGGCGGTTTCGGGGTGTGGTCCGAACGGCGGAAAAACGCGTGGCCCTGATTGAATCCAAAGAAGGGGTGGAGCGGTTCACCCAAGGGGATCCCCTTCCCGGGGGCGAGACGCTCCATGCCGTACATGACGACCACATTGAAGTGAAGGTTGGCGACGATATCCGGGAATTCAGGCTATATGATCTGTAGGTGTAAGCTGGGCTGATGAAAGTGTCACAAAAAGAGTTGCCGATTGTGATCCCGTTTTTGCTCCCCATTTTTTTGGCTTGAAAATCAGCCACCTGCAAAATGCGGGGGAACAAAACTGGGATCAACTTTTGGGAACATTCATCACTCCAAGTGTAAGGTATTTCCAACAGATTATAGCTACTGCCTGACCAAAAAAGTTTTGACAAGTTCAGGATCCGGAAAAGCCTTGTCAGACAGGGGATTTCGGGAAAATTCACCTGTCAGAATTAATTTGGTCAGGCACTACTAAGTACCCGGGCAAAAGTTTTTCGGGATTTTTTCCTGGGAAGGCACTCCGGACAATCTTTTTGTTGAAGGCTCTCTGTGTACAGGACAAAAAATTGGGAACGGGCGAGAAACCCGGCTTTTTTCCAGACAGGCCGATCTCCCGACCGCAAGAAAAAGCCGGGTTTCTTTTCATCAATCATTTTTTTGTCCTGTACACAGGAAGGCTCTACAAACTTGCAACCTGCAAACTTACAGCTTATACCTATGTTCACATCCAGAAAAAATAATAAGGTCATTCTCATTCATTTGGGCATATGCCTCTCCCTTCTGTTCCTGTGCAATTCGTGCATACTGCATGATCTGGCCGTACAGAATGCGTTAAACAAGCGTGGCATACAGATGTCTCTGCCGTTGCGGGAACCGCTGACCGATTTTTCCCCTGATGATCAGTTCTGGAAGCAGATTCAGTCATTAAAAGCGACCAAAGAAGACGCCCATCCGCAATTCAACACGCGTTTCAGGGCTACACCGAAGATCCATCCCCTTATTGAGACGACGATCCCCAAAAAGCGAAGATCAGCAGGGGGCAAAATGAAACGCATCACAGTGAATCTCGATGCGCTCCCCCTGCCCGCGTTCATCAATGATGTCTATGGCAATATTCTCAAAATGCCCTTTGAGATCGCTTCAAATCTGCGAAATCGGAAGGATCTGGTCACCCTGCGGGCGGAGAAGCCGATGTCCACCACGGAGCTGGACGGACTGGTGAGACAGGTTCTCGGAAACTATGGGGTGGCCATCGAACGGCAAGGGGACCTGCTCCGCTTCTCCTTGGGCAGAGGCACCAGTGTCGGCGAGCCGCCACTTTTGGTGAGCGGCAGAACCCTGCCGGAAGTGCCGATCTCCCACAGACCGGTGTTTCAGCTCGTACCGCTCAATGTCGTGCGGAACGTCCATGTGGCCGGGTGGCTGAAACAAGCGTACAAAGGACAGAAACTGGATGTGCTCGAGGATCCGGAGCGGAACGCGGTGTTGCTCATGGGTACGCCGTCCATCGTGGCCCAGGCTTTGAAGGCTGTGCGATTGCTGGATCAGCCGTATATGCGGGGCCGTCACAGCATTCGCATCGAGCCGATGTTTCTTGATGCGGACGAACTCGCCAGGGGGCTGGTTTCTGTGCTGAATGCGGAAGGATATGCCGCGACCCTGAAGCCGCCCATGGGGAGCATCATCATATTGCCCGTGAAGCGGGTGAGCGCGGTGCTGGTATTTGCCGCGGACGCTGGGGTGTTGGAGCATGTTCGGGAATGGGCCGCCAATCTGGATCGTCCGAGCCAGAAGGACGAGGAGAAGATCGGACTTTTCTACTATCAAATGCGCAACTCCCAAGCAAAGAGTCTGGCCGATGTGCTGGACAAGCTCCTCTCCGGTGTGCCAAAGGAGGGCGGAAAGGATGAGAAATCCCGGAAAGCGAAATCATATAATCTCGTGGTGGATGAGGTGCGTAACGGGATCCTCTTCCAAGGCGATTTTGGCAAATGGGAAGAGATGCTGTCGGTCATCCGTGAGCTGGATCGTCCGGCTCGGATGGTGCTGATTGAGGTGACTGTCGCGGAAGTGACCCTCAACGATCAGGAGAATATTGGAATAGAATGGGCATTTAAAAATATCGGCATAAACGCAACGAAGATGGCTCTGGGCACTTGGGATGGCTTAGGTGTCGGCGCAAAGGGTCTGAGTTACATTCTCGACAATGCCGGACAGACCCGTGCCTTTCTCAATGCCTTTGAGAACAGTAGCCGGGTAAGCATTTTGTCCACCCCGAGGATAATGGTCAAAAGCGGCGGGCAAGCCACCATCGATGTGGGTACGGAGATCCCCGTCATCACCAGTCGGGGCACTTCGTCGGATGTGCAGGTTGACGGGAGCAGCGGCATATTGCAGGAGATTCAATATCGGAAGACCGGCACTCTGCTCAGTGTCAACCCGGTCGTTCATTCAGACAATCGCATTGATCTGGAGATTTCTCAAGAGGTTAGCAAGAGCGGGTCCGACAGTTCCCTCAGTCCCAGCATTTTCACCCGAAGGATCAGCACCAGTCTAAGTTTGAAAGACGGGGGATCGGTGCTGTTGGGCGGATTAATATCTTCAAATACCAATCGGAGTCATCAAGGTGTACCCGGATTGAGCAATATCCCGATTCTGGGACATCTGTTTCGTTCTGACAATGAAAGCGAAACGCGTACGGAGATGATGATGCTGATCGTCCCCTACATCATCGAAAACAACCAAGACGCGGAGGCCATCACCGAATCCTTTCAGAACCGGTTGCGGCATATCTCCCCGGGAACCGGTGATTATATTTCGGATCAGAAGGCGTTGGATCGGACCGCAATGGAACCTGATGAGAAACTCCGTCCCGACAGGCCTCTCCCTGACGCTCTTCACCAGGGAAAGGATTTGTCCAACATGGCGACGGAGCCTGAGACGGAATTCCCCCCCGACAGAAAATATCTGCCGGGCATGGTGATTGAACCTGAGAATAAGCCGGAATCGGATCAGACGCAACCCGAGCCGGTTCAAGTTGACAATCAAGTTGCCCCCGAGCAGAAACGGGTGAAACTGGTTTCCCTCAAAACTGACCAAGAACTTCCCCACAAGCCTGACAAATCCCCTCCTGACAGCGATTCCCCATCAGGGAGGAATCTTTTGCCGTTGATCATCAAGTGAAGCTACGGATGATTCGACAATGCTCCAGACGTCACCTTGTCCACAATCCCCTGGAGCCATCGGGTTCCCATCTCCGCGTCTTGGCTGGCAAGCCCTTTGATCACAGCAATGTAGTCCTTGCCGTTCCTTTTGATGCTGGCGTGGATGCACGCCAAAAACGCATCCCTTGCACCCGTCTCCCATTCATGCGGATGGGTCCTGAAAACCGCCTCCACCTGTGGCCAATTCTCAGAAAGCAACCCGGTCTGTTTTTCATGATAGAGGGCCTTCAAGCGCTTGACACGCTCCTCAATGGCCATGTTCAGCTTCTCCTTCAGCCCCTCCAGCAACGCATCCGGAAGCTCATCAGAGAGAAACGCGGATCGGACATGGGTGTACCACTGCATCAGGGCCATCAGGTTGGCGATGTAGGTCACGTTGTTCGCCACGATCCGCTTGACACCCATATAAATCGGCGTAAACGGGAAATTGCCAGTTTTGGGGCCTTCCAAGATCAGCCGATCCGGCCGAAATTCATCCCTTCTGCATATTGAGCCGGCCCCGATGACCGTGCCGAATGCGAGACGGCAGGGTCCCACCAGTCCGCCCTGACCTCCGAGGAAGATGGGCCGGCGGTTCAGCATCACGCCGGCCGGCACATCGCCAATGAGCGAGGGGGTGGCCTTGTCCTGATTCGGTGTGTAGTTGAAGTGGATGTACGAGCTTCCCACCTCGCTGTGATCCTTCTGGCTGGTCCCGCCGGACATGAGGCAGTCACAGAAGTTGATCAGGCTGCCCAAGGTGACAAAGGGGAGGAGGATGGTCTGTTTCAATGCCACGGTGTGCGCGGCGCTCGCCTCCTCCTCTAGGATGGTCCCTTCTCGGACATGCGCGCCCAGACCCATGCTCGCCTTTTTGAGAAAGACAGCCGATTTGAAAAAACCACCCTTGAGCGAGACATCCGGGCCGATATGACAGTTCTCAACCGTCACAGGGGCCTCATAGCCCAACTTTGCTCCTTGAAGGATAAGGGTGGAACTGCCGTAAATCTTGCATCCTGAGTGGATGACCACTCCCTGTCCGGAGATTCTGTCAACATCCACCTCCGCGCCGATCTCAACGCTTTGCGGTGCGGGGAGCTGTACGCCCTTGTTCAAAAGCTTTTCGATTTTTGACATATTTTCCTTTGTGCAGGACAAAAAAATGAGCGAACAAAGAAACCCGGCTTTTTTTCTGTCGGGAGAGAAGCCGGCCGTTCAGAAAAAAGCCGGGTTTCTCGCCCATTTCACATTTTTTTGTCCTGTACACAGCATATTTTCAGACATTTTTTCCGAGGGTTAAAGGTTACATTTTAAGGACCTGTGATCGAACAACATCCACGCCAGAAGGAGTGCGTGGCCAGACACCCGCACCCAGCCTCTCAGCCAGTCTTCCCCAAGCCATAAGTACCTATCCATAAATTCTTCCTGTGCCCTTGCAAAAGAAACCCGGCTTTTTCCCGAACGGGCCGACTCCTGCAAGAAAAAGCCGGGTTTCTTTCCTCAAATCATTTTTTTGTCCTGTACACAAATCTATAGCATAAAAACCAATTGACTTCAACAAAAAAATCTGAGTACAGGAGCGGGCATGGTCGGCTTGCCGACCGTCTGATGAAAATGGCATTCTCATGATTGGAGACAACATTTGTGAGGTTGTTCCCTTCGGCAAGCTCAGGGAACGTGTGTTCAGTCAGAAATGAAGGATGTCTTAAATTCAAACTTTTCTCTTTACTTTATCAAAAAATGAATATAATACAGTTTTTAAGTGTTCCTTCTGTGTACAGGACAAAAAATCGGGAACGGGCGATAAACCCAAACAGGCCGACTTCCCAACTGCAAGAAAAAGCCGGGTTTCTTTCCTCAGTCACCTTTTTTGTCCTGTACACAGGTGTTCCTTTTGATCTCGTGAGTCACAAGTTCTCTGGAAATCCTGAGATGAATTGAAATCACTGACACTGGGATTTTGTGCCTGTTTTGTGGCTGTCAATGATTTCAGCATGTCACGAGAGCTTGCGACTGACGAAGACAAAAATACCCTTAACCGTATCAAGGAGGCGCCAATGGAAAAAGAGAGGAATTTTTATGAACGGCTGGAACAGAAGGGGGTTTCACGAAGGGGCTTCATGAAATACTGCACCTTCCTGACAGCCACCATGGGGCTTTCATCATCGCTTGTCCCCAAGGTGGCGGAGGTCTTTGCAGCGCCCAAGCAACGTCCCCCGGTGGTATGGCTCCATTTCGGTGAATGTACCGGATGTACCGAAGGGGTCCTGCGCTCCATGTATCCTTGGATTGACGAGCTGATTCTCGACATCCTTTCCATGGAGTACCATGAGACCATCATGGCCGCGGCTGGCCATCAGGCAGAGGAGAACCTTCACAATGCCGTTGAAAAATATAAGGGGAAGTTCATCTGCATTGTTGAAGGCGCGGTGGCCACCAAATTTGACGGAGCCTATGGGAAGATTGGGGGCCGGACATTCCTGGAGATTGCAAAGGACGTCTGCCCCAAGGCCGCGGCCGTGATATGCCTTGGAACCTGCTCGTCTTATGGCGGGGTCCAAGCGGCCAAGCCAAACCCGGGCGGATACAAGGGGGTTGGCGACGCGATCGGGATGAAGACCCTGAACATCCCCGGATGTCCGTCCAATCCAGTGAATCTGGTGGGAACCGTGGTGAATTATCTCCTCTTGGGAAAACTTCCAGACTTGGACAATCTGGGCCGGCCCCTCTTTGCCTATGGCAAGAGCATCCATGATCAGTGTCCGAGAAGATCCCATTTTGAAAACGAGGAGTTTGTCTTGGAGTTTGGCTCCGATGAGGCCAAGATGGGATACTGCCTTTACAAACTCGGGTGCCGGGGTCCTGAAACCTTCAACAACTGTCCCACCGCAAAATTTCATGGCGGAACGAGCTGGCCCATCCAGGCGGGGCACCCTTGCCTCGGATGCAGTGAACCGGATTTCTGGGACAAGATGACTCCGTTTTATAAGGAAATGTGAGGCGTGGAGCGTGAGGTGTGAGACGTGAGGCGTGGAGCGTGAGGCGTGGAGCGTGAGGCGTGAAACGTGAGGCGTGGAGCGTGAAACGTGAGGCGTGGAGCGTGAAACGTGAGGCGTGAAACGTGGGGCGTGAGGCGTGAAACGTGAAATTTATCCGGTTCAAAGGAGCGAAGATGGTGATGTTCTGCCCAGATATGCAGTTCATCCTTCATCCTTCATCCTTCATAATTTTTTTACATGGGGAGGAAGATATATGGGTAAGAGAATAACCATTGATCCGATTACGAGAATAGAGGGCCACCTTCGGATTGAGGTCGAGGTGGAGGGTGGCAAAGTCAAGAATGCCTGGAGCTCAGGCCAGATGTTCCGGGGAATTGAGATGATTCTCAAGGGAAGGGATCCCCGGGACGCGCATCATTTTGTGCAACGATCCTGCGGAGTCTGCACTTACACCCACGCGCTCTCTTCGGTGCGGGCGGTGGAGGCCGCAGTCGGGGTGAAGATACCGGAGAATGCGCGCATCATCCGGAACCTGCTTCATGGCGCACAGTTTCAGCACGACCACATCGTCCATTTTTACCACCTCCACGCGCTTGACTGGGTGGACATTGTGAGCGCGCTCAAGGCTGATCCGGCAAAGACGGCCCAACTCTCTGACAATGTCAGCAACGCGCCGTGGGGCGGGAGCGCCTATTTCAGGCAGGTCAAGGAACGGCTCCAGACCTTCGTGGACAGCGGCCAGCTTGGTCCCTTCAACAACGCCTACTGGGGCCATCCCGCGTACAAGCTGCCCCCCGAGGCGAACCTGATGGCGGCCTCCCATTACATCGAGGCCCTGCGGCTTCAGGCAAAGGCGGTGAAGATGCATGCCATATTCGGCGGAAAGAACCCGCATCTTCAGTCCCTTGTGGTGGGTGGCGTCACCTCTGTCAGGGATCTGAACCCGGACCGCATCGGCCAGTTCCTGTATCTCTGGAAGGAGACCCAGAAATTTGTCAAGGATGTCTATGTCCCCGATCTTCTGACGGTGGCATCCTTTTATAAGGACTGGGGCGCGATCGGCGGCACCACCAACTTCCTCTGCTGGGGGGACCTGCCTGAAAGCGACAAGGAGCCGGAGAGCCTCTTCATGCCGAGGGGCGTCATGATGAAGCGGGATCTGAAGGGCGTGAAGATGTCAGACCAGGAGAAGGTGACCGAGCATGTCAAGCATGGCTGGTATGAGGACGGGGACGCGAAGCATCCGTCCAAGGGGGAGACCAAGCCTCAGCATGGGGAATACAAACCTGAGGCCAAGTATTCCTGGCTCAAGGCCCCGAGATATGACGGCGAGCCCTGCGAGGTCGGTCCGCTGGCACGGGTGCTTGTGGCTTACGCGAAGGGGAAGAAGGAGATCAAGGACGTGGTGGAGAGCACGTTGAAGAAGCTCAATGTGCCGGTGGACGCGCTCTTTTCCACTCTGGGCCGGACCGCGGCCCGAGGGCTTGAGACCCTCGTCATCGGCGACGCGATGGAAGGCTGGATCATGCAGCTGGTGGGGAATGTCAAGAAGGGGGACACCCAGACCTATCAGTCCTGGAAAATGCCGGACAAGGGCATGGGCTACGGCCTGAATGACGTTGCCAGAGGCGCGCTGGGCCACTGGATCGAGATCGAGAACAAGAAGATCAAGAACTACCAGTATGTGGTCCCCTCCACCTGGAACCTCGGGCCCCGATGTGAAAAGGGGAAACTCGGGCCGGTGGAGGAGTCCCTCATCGGCACACCGGTGGCGGATCCCAAGCGGCCCTTGGAGATTCTGAGGACCGTCCATTCCTTTGATCCCTGCATCGCGTGCGGCGTTCATGTCATTGATCCGGATTCCAATCAGGTGTATAAAGTCAGGGTGGTGTAACACAACAAGACCTACGAGGTTTTCAAAACCTCGTAGGTCTGATGTTCCCGGCTGTGATGGAAACTACAAGGATGGCTTCTGTGTACAGGACAAAAAATTGTGGGTGGCAAGAAACCCGGCTTTTTCCCAAACGGGCAGATATCCAAACCGTCAGAAAAAGCCGGGTTTCTTTTCCCATTCACTTTTTTTGTCCTGTACACAGGGATGGCTTATAAGAAGGGCCTTTTTGCAAGGATGTTGCCGAATTGGATTGATCCCCGGCGGCCGTAATTTCGTCATCAGCCGTCGATCTGTTCCCCGGCGATTTGAGGCCCCTTCTTGTAAATCATCCCTGTAGTTCACAACGGACAAAAGTTTTTCGCCAAAAATCCCCGAAAAAACCCGGCTTCGCGTTAAAAATTATTAGCGATGAAGTCTGTTATAACAAGTCCCTCTCTTGAACACTGCCGGAAGGCACGCTCGGTAACAGAAGGCTTCATAGCCGTCGCCAAAAATCTGCGGGGCTTCGGAAGAAGTCTCTATCACGGGCTGAAGGGACACCGGATATGGTCTCTGCTCTGTCAGACCGCCTATAATCTTAAAAAGTTCCTTCAGCTTTATGCCGAAGATAAGATCGGAGAGGAAAGCCTGATAAAACTCGGGCTTGCCTGATCCTGCAAGGCTTTCCGTGACTTTGCCTTCGCTCCGCTTCGGAACCGGATGTTCCGAAGAGAGGAGAAGTGTGTGCGGAAAACCGGATTTCCGGAGATTTTTCCTTCGGAATCCTTTAAAAAGCATCAGAAACTCCTTTAAAGCAGAAATTTTTACTCCCATATCAGACTATGGGGCAGTCCGCTGAATTTCTCTTTTCCCTTGACAGCCGTATATTTATGTGTTATGTTCTTTCGTATGATTCCGGGAAATCCCGGAAAAAAAATAAAAAACAGAAAAAGGAGATAACAAAATGATTAAAGATACGTTTGAAGAAGCTTTTTCCCCGGAATGGGTTGAAAAAAACATCACAGACCCCGCGCACGAACTCGTCGTCCTGCGGAAAATCATTCCGTGGGAGGCAATTATTGCCCTTCTGACCCCGTTTTATGACAAGGCGGCCGGTGCCGTGGGAGCCGGGAGATCAATCTCCCGGCTAAAAGCGGAAGCACACTGAAACTTCTCTGTGGGATATTATCTTTCCGATACCAGCGCCCGCTCGATAATTTCCTTGGGTCCTTCGACGGTGATGATGTCCAGGTCTTTCCGAATAACCATATCAAGGTCTTCGATATCCGCGGCGTTTTTCCCGGGGATGATCACCGATTTCACGCCTGCCCGGCGCGCGGCCATGAGTTTTTCCTTGATCCCTCCCACCGGAAGCACACGGCCGCTCAATGTAATTTCACCGGTCAGGGCCGGGCAGGAATATCCCGGATCAGGGAAATCAGAGCGATGAGAATGGTGACGCCGGCCGAAGGTCCGTCTTTGGGGATGGCCCCGGCCGGTACATGAATATGGAGTAGCCGGCAAGTCCGAAGCCCCGCAAGCCCCGTAGGGGTGGCATATTTGTAGCAACGGGCAGGTCCCGATCCCGGCCAAGCCCCTGCGGGGCTTTACAGGCCTCCCCTAAATCCGTTATAATCAGGAATAATAACATGACATGCAAAAAACCGCTCGCTGCACTCGCTCAATTTTTGCACTCCTTCCGGACAATCTTTTTGTTAAGAGCACTTGGGAGATGAACTTTTGGAAAGTGCGGAAGCCAGTTTGCTCAATGTTTTATCGGAAATCAGAGAGCTTTTGGAAAAAAGATGAGTAGCTGCTTATAATAACAGGAGATCAGACATGCCAGACATATCCGTCGAACGCATTTCAAGAATCAGAAGCTTCCCGTCATTGGTGAGATTCCTTCGGGAGGAGCTTGAGTGGCCCCTTGACGGAGAAGATGTTGAAGACCTCTTTTTTGATTACGAGCCGGACGAGCTCGGCATAAATCCTGAGATGGCGGTGAGGATAAGAAAGATCAAACTGCTTCGTCCCTTTGTGGCAGAACAGCCCTGGGGAATATTTTATCTCAGTTTTGAGCCGAAACGGCTGCCGGTCG
>JAOZRQ010000661.1 GCA_029940115.1 Desulfobacterales bacterium | reverse complement strand
GATGCTGTTTTTCAGATAATCGTTTAATGAATTCAAATCTTCACGAATTTCTGTTCTAATTTCGTCAAGATTAGCTGAAGTAACAGTAGGTTTGCCTAATTCATGGTCTATAACATCAAGATAATGTCCTGTAGGCTCTGTGATTCCTGAATTCCAAGCACCTGTTTCCAAAAATGTTTTGAGATGTTTATGTTGAGCGTTTTCTCCCCGGTAATACTCACTAAACAATATGATATCAGAATGATAGGTTTCAATATAATGCCCGCGTAATCCACGCGGGGAAAAAAGAAAGAGGTTCACGGCCGGACGTGCGAAACGCAGAAAAAGTGTGGACATTCCATGCTCCACACGTTCATGAAGTCTCGTAGAAGATTCAAGAAGCCCATCCCGAATCTTTTCGATTTTCCAAAGATGATCAAATACCCAGTGTCCCATTTCATGAATCACTTCTTCAAGCGCCTTGGCCAAATCAGAAGATATTTTGTTCAGTTCATCCAATGCCTTCTGATGTAATTCTTCGCGTAACCTGATGTGTGCATTCTGTGGGTGGACGATTCCCTCTTCAGTCAGTCCCAATGTTCTGTAACGTATTTCAAACTTTTCATCAGGATAGTTGAGAGTGTCTTCTGCAAATCTGTCTGCGAGTTGGTTAAAAGCAATTTGAAACTGCCGGAGTCTTTCATGTTCCTGAGCAGGTGCGTCAACATGGTCTTTCGGCATGATTTCAGAGGTGTAATAAATGGCAAAATCCTCTTGGATGGACCTCCATTTATCTTTCCACCAATTTGTGAAAACATTAAACTCTTCATCATCCCGAGCTTGCTCTGATTCTTTTGGATTGTCAGGATAATGAGGCAGGAGGCTCTCAATTACTTTTGACACATATTTGTCCGCATCACTCAGAAGCCCTTTGCAACGGCGTTCCAATACCTGTGCTCTGTCAGTGTCGATATAGTCAAATACAATTTTTTTTAACTCATCAATACCATCGCTGACATGCATGTCCTCCAAATCCTGAACAATCTTTTTCCCATCCCGCATAATATCCGCACCGCCTGTTCCCAACTGATGAAGTCGTGCCGGAGGGCTGACCGGAACTATCCGATTTTCAGGAACATCTGCCCATTTTATGCGGGCTTTTTCAATTCGTTCATCTAATCTCTGACGTGATTCAGCATTGTCAATTCGGGTAAGGGCAATAAATATCTTTCCTGCGACACGGATATGCGGGTCTTCCTCATCTGCAATTTGTAACATATTCAGTTCACTGTCCACCAAATCCGGCTGGTTATGCTGCTTTGCATAGAGAATGGCGTCACATCGCCTGAGTTTGTCTTCTGCCAATGTTTTGTGAAGTTTCAGAGGGGAATTGAAACCCGGCACATCATGAAAAATAATATCACGATCTGCCCGCAACTTTATTGTTTTAAGAACGATACGTTTTATTGCCCGTGCCTGAGCTTTGTTTGTCGCAATTGCCTGTTTCAAATCTTCACGCACTTCGTCAACATCAGAAAACTTTCGTTCATACTGTCCCTCTCTCAGAAAAGATTGAATCTGATCGTAGTATGTTTCTATTTCCTGAACATCTTTTTCAATATCCCCCCGTTCGGAAAATCCTTTGGGTAATTCTTTGATCAGCCTGCGTTTTTCTGCCAATTCTTTTTCAAATTCTTTTGGAGAATAATATTCAATGACGTAGCATTGATTATTTTCTGTAGGTGCTGACCATATTTCACAAGATGTATAGGTACAGCGTTCATCCATTGCGGGAAGAATTTCAACCCCGAGCCATGCGTTCAACAATGTGCTTTTGCCTGCTTTTTCAAGACCAAGGACGGCTACTTCAAACTGGTTGGCTTTTAATTTTTCTTCCTGACGTTTGACAAGCGGACGTAATTTTTTAAGTTCTCTTTTTGTTTCATCAGGAACTTCTTTGGGTGTTTTATGGCACAGTGCTATTGTCCGGTCCAATAAGGCAGATGCCTTTTCCATTTTTTCAAGGTATATGGTGCGTGTCTCATTCCAGTCCATAGTTTGGATTCCTCACAGAAGGCTTTTTAAACTCGATAAAATCCTTTATTTTCATAGGATTCTTTGGGTTGTCGTTCTGAAACTTCTATTTCGGGCCTTTTTTCAGCAAGCTCTTTGAATGCGTCAAACATTTTTACCATGGTGCTTTCCTGATTGAAGCGTTCATCAGGTCTGTCCAACCTGATTTTAATGTAATGAACATCATGTTCATACTCTTCATGATGCGGATTCTTAAACAGATACTGATAAGTATCATTCCAATGATCTTCCGTGCTATATAGCACTCCTTGCTTGAAGTGAAAAAGTTTTTCGACCGTCTGAGGGGTCAGATGGGCTTCAGATCGCAGTCTGTTCACCAATTCAGTCTCTTTTACAGGAAGAATTATCGTCAGAACATGCCTTGTCTGTGGAATCGGTAATTGAAGATGTTCGGCAGGTTCGGAATCAGTCTCTTTTTGAAGTATTTGTTCCAAACAACTTGAAAGCACAGCAAAGAGCGCGACAATTACCAGCCTCACTTTTTTATGTTCATCGGATTCATTCCCAATCTTTTTTTCATTAAGAGCTCCGATTTCTGAATACAAATACTCAAATGGATGTTTTCCTTTCATGAGCGGCATTGCGTTTGCAGTCCGATTAATGATATCATGGTCGCAAAATTTCTCAAATTTATCTATCAGTTGGATACTCTTCTCTTCAATGACTTTTATATCTTCTTCTTTGAAGAAATTAGTATTGCCAAATAATTCTAACCATTTTTGAACGGCGCAAATAGCTGTTTTGCTAAAGTCTTCTTTTCTCCCGAACATACTCGGTACATGCACAAAAGAAAGTTCTTTGGTGATACATTCAATATGTTCCAGAAGTATCTTTATATTCATAATTAGTTGTCCTCCTCTGTATTACTTGCTCTCCTTTGTCATGGTCTGCCTTTTCAAATCCTCATATAACACGCTTGCATCCTCCAAGTTTTCAAGTATCTCATCCCATTTTTTAATTTCAACCTCTCCTTCTTTTTCCAGAAATTGTATCTGTTTGTCAAACTCCTCTCCGACAAATTTCTGAAAACCGACCAACGTGTCAGAATACCTATTCAACACAGATTCAAAAGTATCGGTTATCCATTCCGCTGATTTCTCCCATAAACTATTCTCACCCAACTTTATTCCGCTTGTCCATTGTTCAGCCATTTCGTCCGCGCTGGGCAATTCTAAAAAATGATAGGAGATAGATTGGTACTTATCGCGAGTCTCCGTGCGCTGCTCATTAAAACAACTGTCATCTGTGGTATAAGTGTATTCTTCGGTACCAATCTTTTCTTCCTTTGATTTCGTTTTTCTTACAGGCTCAGGCAAGTCAAAAAAATTATCCGGGAGCTGAATGGGGTTTGCCTGAATAATATTATCAAAATC
>JAOZRQ010000154.1 GCA_029940115.1 Desulfobacterales bacterium | reverse complement strand
CGCCTTTAGGCGGTGTCACACCGCCTAAAGGCGGAACTACGAACTACTGAATGTCCCAATTGCTGATGTCCATGTCAAACCCATCGCCTCCCACCTCACCATCCTTCCCATAAGAGATGAGATCACAGCCGCCACGAGTTCCCGGGCTGAGATAGACAAACAGGCTTTTCCACGGATCCTTCGGAAGTCTCCCTTTTTTGAGATAAGGGCCTTTCCAGTTTCTTGCGTCTTGGGGTCGTTCAACCAATGCAAGCAAGCCTTGGGTCGTGGTCGGATAGTCTCCGTTATGCAGTTTGTACATCTCTAAAGCCCCTTCCAGCGACACTATGTCCGTTCTTGCCTTCTCCTGTTTTGCCTCCTCTATCCGGCTGAAATAATCCATGACCACATGCGCCGCCAGAATTCCGAGAATGACGATCACCACCATCAGTTCCATAAGTGTAAACCCCCGACCATTCTTTTTTGGCAAAGTCTTTCTCCTCATCACGTCTCCTCCTCTGTCATGCGTTGAAGGTTACAGGAGACCAAATTGTCCAGACTTGGTCTCTTTGTCCATCACTATGTTTCAGAGTTATAGACGAATTGACCTTAGCCAAAAGTTTACATTTCCCTCAGTTTTTTCCGAAAAGGCTGACGATATGGGTGTTGCCATGCGAATTCTACTGTTCAAAACCGATTACTGGGATGGACAAAACTCCGACATATTTTCTGAGCCAGTTGATAATTTTGTTGGGCCAAAGACCGTGTCAATTCCATCATTTTCAACTGCTGAGAGGATATCTTGGAGATCGGGATTCTGTTTATAAGTTGCACCTCTCGTGATTATTATGACGAATCTGCCCTCATCAAAGTTTACAGGCAGATTGTTTTTTTCAAAATTCGGCATCTTTTGAAAAGGTTTACACTTTTCCTCCCTATACTTGGCAAGGGGCCATGGGGGAAGTGTAAACCTAAAAATAATATCCATTTTTTCCTGAATTTCAAGTCACAGCAGATGAAAAAAACTTTGAAGGAGATTTTGGTTCTTTCAAAAGAGGGGAGGGGGTTTACACTTTTATATTATCCTTCTGTGCACAAAAAAATGATTTGAGGAGAAACCCAGCTTTTTCTTGCAGTTGGGGAGTCGGCCCGTTTGGGAAAAAGCCGGGTTTCTTGCCCACTCCCGAATTTTTGTCCTGTACACAGATTATACTTACCCTTGGCCGTCAAGGCAGGGAAAAGTGTGAACTGATCATAAGTGTAAACTTAAATACCCGGACAAAAGTTTTCCAGGATATCATTTCCACACAAAGACACAAAGCAAGGTGCAAAGGTGGGCACAGAAAAATTTATGGCCGGGTACTTAGGACTTGCTCTCTTAATCTTAATCTTGCACTTGCTCTTAGGCGATTTCCAGAAAAAAAAGTCCCAGATGAACTGGCCGTGGCTGATGGACCGAAGTCCTGTTCGGCCCTCCCTTGTTCCTGATCTTGACCGGGGAGCAAGGTGGGACGCTGATCACCATCTCCGACCATGGTCAAATATCCGCTCAAACACCTTGTCCAAGACAGGCATTTCCGCATATTCGGCCACGATCCTCAGGCTGTCCGCGTAAAGGTCCTTCGGGTATTTTCACATATCCCACACTTTGTGACGATCCGCCGGCCCATGCGGCCGGGACCATTGAGGTCAGACACACCATGATTCCTGCAATGAAACTTCTCATCGGTCATTCTCCCTTCTTGTTTTTAGCCAATCTTCCACGATTTCCCCAAGCCCGACAATGTTTTCAAACATCCCGATCGCGACAATCAGGAGCCAGAAATCCAAAAACAGCCCCCATCTGCTGAACATCCAGATGCTGATGCCCATGTTCGGAATCAGAAAGAGCAGGGTCAGGCAGAGTGCCGCCAATGCAAGCGGCAGGTGAACAAACACAACAGCGGACAGGACAATCAACACGGCCCCTATCAGATACTTGAGCATGAGATGTCCATGAATCTGATTGTCCCTCAGAAAAAGATTCAGGCCGTTGGCAATCAGGAAAACCCCCGGCATGTTGCCCATCGGCGTGATGTGAATGTCCCTTATCTCTTTGTATGTGGAGCCGATCAGGACAGTTCTCCCCTGGTATATCCGCTCATCAAATTCCCCACCCAAAAGCGTCGCCGACGTCAGCATGATGTCAATCAGCGGGTCCTCTCCGTGACCATAGTCTTTCATCACTTCCCGTGGCGCGATGCGGAACTTGAATCTCGCGGGAAGGCACTCTTGGGACGCGTCCTGATGATGCAACTGAATGGCGTCAACCATGCCGTCGGACGGGATCAAGAGGCCGTCTCCCAGCCCATTCCTGAGTTGGGCCTCTGTCTCCGCCAGTATTTTGTTCCCCTGCTCAAGTCCGTGCCACTGATAGAGGGCGGCCAGGATGGGCAGGGAGAGCAGGACACGGTTCTGATCTGCCAGAATTTTGTAGAAGCGGAAATGCCGGACCTTTCGGTCTGATGTGTTGAAGAAGACCGCTGGGCTTCCCAGTTTGATGACCTCATGTTCCTGATCAAGCAGTTCATAATATTGACGGGTGTATCCCTTTGGATCCGGTCTCCTTTCTGTCCACGGCAGGATGATCGCGGTCCTCTGCTTTTTTGCGAGTCTCACCGCCTCTCGCAACAGCGACAGGTAACGCTGGTTCTCCTCCACAAAGGCCCCATCCGCGTAGTAGAGCGGGACGGGCCTGTCCAGCGCAAAGTCCACGACCACCACCTTTGCGCCGAGTTCCATCGCCTTGATGATCGTCCTGCCCAGAATTTCCCGGGGCGTCCAGAAGCCCTGGCCGGGACTGGCCTCATATGTTTCCCGGTCAAGGACGATCATGCGGATGGCGTCGGAGATCGGTTCCTCCTCCCCGCCGGAGACCACCGCCACCCTGAAGTCCGATTTGACCAGGAAATCGTAGGTGTCATTCAGCATCTCCTGACCGATGCCGGTGAGGGAAATGAGATGGAGGAACAGGGCCGTCAAAAGCCCCCAGAGCAGGTTCCATCGAAAGTGTTTCCGCTTCTGGGGAGGCCAGTTGCGCCAGTTGAAAAAATCTTTCAGGACCTGCGGCGAGGTTCTTATCAACTCGGGCAACGCGAAAAGAAGCCTGAATCGCTCCCTCAGGGCGGCCAATCTGAAAAGGCCCATGTCTGTTTCTCCCATGTAAATCAGTTACCAGTTACCAGTTATCAGTTTGTTTGTTTCTGTAAGGGTTCAAGAGTGTTTGTTGCCAATGTGCCAATGCCTGCCATTTTTTTGGCTGGCTGTTCCCGCAATGTGGGATGACTTTGCAGGTCATTTTGTCTGATTGCTTTTGGACATCAGGGGAGCCCTGGGGTCTCATGAAATGAAGTTTGAGACAAAGTTTGAGACTCATGTCCAACACCTGTCGTTCCGGGCAAATGGCGGCAATCGGCCCTTCCTGCAAGCTGCCCCGCCCTTGAACGAGGTTGCCACCATTTGACCCGGAACCCACTGTGGGAGGCCAGCACAGTCCAAGATCACAAATATTGGCTATCAACATAACTCCTGCTCGTTACGAGGCTCCGCCTCGTAACGGATCACCGGAGGCTCCGCCTCCTGCACAGGACACCGTCGCAGCAGGCGGAGCCTACATCAGGGCAGCCCTGGAGCCTCATGAAATGAAGTTTGAGACAAAGTTTAAGACAACACCTGTCGTTCCGGGCAAATGGCGGCAATCGGCCCTTCCTGCAAGCTGCCCCGCCCTTGAGCGAGGTTGCCGCCATTTGACCCGGAACCCACTGTGAGGGATCAGTTGCCAGTGATCAGTTTGTTTCCGTAAGGGTTCAAGCGTGTTTGGTGTCAATATGCCAATGCTTACCATTTTTGGGGCTGGCTGTCAAGCGCGTTCCCGCGTCCTTGGTTCCGGTGGGTCGGAATATTCATCCCGGACCGTTCTCAGCAATATCATCCAGGACATTGTCTCAAATTCGTCAGGAGCGGTTCCATCCCTCATCTGCCGCATGAATTCGTCCGAAGACATGTTGTATGCCTCTTCATATTCCGATATCTTCATCTCAATCTCCTCATCGGATATCATGGTCGGCACTGATCCCTCGAACAGAAACTCAATGTCAAAAAGCTCCGTGATCTTTCGGGGGAGCATGTGCGTCTTCCGGCCGAACTCATATTGCAGTTCGAGCAGAAGACGCTCATCCTTTATGTCAATCTCATACCCGCACCAGACCCACTCCGAGCCTTTTCGCCCCATTATGTCGCAAAGCCTCCGATGGACAAACGTCTCCCGTTCCCGAAGGAACCGTGCCGCCATCCGGTGAATCTGCTCCGCATCATTGTCGTCAATCTTGTACACCTTCATCACCCCCACCGCCTTCTCGATCACGTCAGTCAGGGGGTGGGTGGTTTCCGCGGACCGGTTCCATCTTCCGATCAGCTCGTGACAGCGGAACATATGCCCCAGATCCGACGTGGCACGGATCAGGCTGGCGAGACACTCCGGATGGTCCGGGGCCGACTCATGGGCCCGCTCCGCATACCTGAGCGCATCCGTCAGAAACCCGAGTTTGCCGAGAGACAGCGAATAGTTGCGGAACACCAGCGGGTCCCCGGGCGCATGTCTCAGGGCATTCCAATGGTGGTCGTGCATCTCCCGGACATCCAGCCTGAACGCCGCAATCGCGCCGAGTATCTGATGCGCCCCCACCGGATCGTCTGCAAGCAGGGATTTGGCTTGGCTCTCAAATCGTTGCAACGTGGGCGAGTCGTGGCGCTGATCTGGGCCGAGGCGCTTCAGTTCGTCCATCAGCTGCACGAATGCTTCCCGGGGCTGACGCGCCAATTCCGGATCCTCCGGCGAGGAAGGCTTGTTGTCGGTTTTGTCCCATCGTGACTCGTCGGCAATCTCCCTCAACAAATGCCTTCCGATCTCATCCTGAACCTCTTTCGGAAGTTTCGTGGCCTCCTCGAAGGCTTTTGATAAAAGTTCTGTCATGGTCATCTCCCCAAGAATTAAAAGAAGGCATCCTTTCCAATGCGTAAACAAAAGCCGAATGGGCGGACTTGCAAGTTGAGTTGGGGGAGTCGCTCCCTCGTTGTCCCGTAAGGACTCGTAAGAATTCCTTGATGTCCCGTAGGGACTTGTGAGAATAGCCCGGCAATTCATTGCCGGGGTCGGACATGTACAGTTTGTCCAGTCCCGTAGGGACGACTGAGGTTATTGCTGGTTCTAACGGTTTTTATGGTTCCCGACCACGAATCACACGAATGGCCGCCCATCGTCGCCCATCAGCCCCCGCCCGGTTCGGCCCGTGTGGCTCATGCGGCTCATGCGGCTCGTGTGATTCGTGTGTTTCGTGGTCGGCTGAGATCACATGCAACCACAAAATCCGTTAGAACCAGGATTATTGAAGCACAATGAAAATTGCGACCTGTGCGGTTAGCCTTTCATTTGGGTGTGTCCCACCTTTTACACAAAATGGCGTTTTTTTAGTCCCGGAGGGACTTCTGAGAATAGCCCAGCAATTCATTGCCGGGGGTCGTCTGGACACAGCCTTTCAGTCCCGGAAGGACGGCTGAGGCGGTGCGGCCTCAGCCATCCCTCCGGGACTGGGAACATCAGGGAACGTCAACCCCGGCAATGAATTGCCGGGCTTCGATCTCGGCACTGATCTCCGTCTCGGGGTCCACGGGGTTGTCCGGGTCGTTGAACAGCTCGCCGGAGTAGAACCCGGCCATGTCCGTGCGGAAGTCCCGGGTCCTCCACGTTTCCCGCCCTGTCCGTGGCACGGGTGCGGAAGCGGTAGAGTCCCTCCTCGGTGACGGTGTACTGGAATCTGCCGTCAATCTCGTGGCCGCTGTCCGTGGCCGCAGGCTCAGTCGGGAAGGCCTCGTCATCCGGTCCTTGGACAAAGAGTTCCAGCCTTTCAAGACCGCTACCGGAGGATGCGCCTCCGCAGGCCTCTCCCAGATAGATGTCGTCCCGGGTGTAGGTCACGGTGAGGGTCTCCTCCCCGGCCTTGACGACTTCTGGGGTGGTAGCATCGGAGCATGGCCTGCCGCTGTCCACCTCGACGGTGAGGCTTGATGATGCGGACCAATCCAAGTGCAACTCCTGGACGGAGAATACATGGGGGCCTTCCGAGAGGATGCCCGTGGGGGTGTAAACCGTCTCGGTCATCTGTGTGGAACAGGGTTCGTCGTCCACCCTCAGGCGATAGACGCCCTTGCCGCCGGATGACCGCCATGTCCAGGTGGGGGTGGTGTCGTTGGTGACCGTGGGGATGCCCTCCAAAAACTCGGGACCTGGCTTGGTTTCCCTGTCCACAAGGATCCAGATCCCTGGTCCGTGCATTGGTCTGACCGGGCGGACCAGTTGCCGGCCCGGTCCTGCTCCTGGACGTGGAGCGTGACCTCCCTCGTGACCTCTCCCGGATTCAGCACCGAGGCCGTTGGGGTGTATGCGTCGGTGTTCGGCGGGGTCTCGTCTGTGCTTTCGAGCTCGTTCCCGTCGCTGTCGAGGAGGGTGTGGCGACAGATCCCGATGCCGCCGCTGCCGGAGACCCAGCTCCATGTGGGGGTGTCGTCGTCGGTGGAAGTGGGGCCGGAGACGGAGGGGGGATCCGGGGCCTCCGTGTCAACTTCGAGGGTCAGGATCGGGGAGGGGGCGGAGGTGTTCCCCGCGAGGTCGGTCTGCATCGCCTTTATGCGGTGCGTGCCGTGGGAGAGGGAGATGTCCGCGGTGAAGGTCTCGTTGGCTGAGACGGTGGCCGATGCGCCGGGGATCTCCGTGTCGCCGTCGTAGAGTTGCACTGTGGCCCTTGGCTCGCCCATGCCGGTGACGGTGAGGGCCGATGTGACGTTGGTGATGGCGTCTGTGTCGCTTGTGCCGGAGTCGTTCGCCGGGTCAAGCTCGGGCCGCCCGGGGGTTTCGGAGACGGTGTCCACCGTGATGACGAGCGAGGCCGAGTGCGGGGAGAGGTTGCCGGCACCGTCCTCTTGGGTGGCGGTGATGGTGTGCTGGCCTGCGGGCAGGGAGATGTCTATGGTGAAGGTGGTGCCGGAGACCTCCACGGTCACGCCGGACATTTCGGCGGCGTTGTCGTACAGGTGAACTTCTGCTTCGACTTCGCATGTTCCGGTGATGGTGAGGCCGGATGTCTGGTTGGTTATGTTGTCTGTGTCGCTGAAACCGGAATCGTCTGCGGCTGTCAAATCAAGGTCAGCCGGCGCGCCTGCCTGGGAGGAATCAACCGTGATCGTAAAACTGCCGGAATCCGACCAGTTCCCCGCGTCGTCACATTCTTGGACATGAAGGGTATGTTCGCCGTCCGAAAGTCCGATTCCGGGGGTGTACTGGGTATCCGGGGTTCCGTACTGCATGCCCGGGGTTTCGCTTGACCATGAGCCGTCATCCAGCTTGTGACGATATCTTCCGTTGCCGTCGCCGGCGGAAGTCCATGTCCAGGTGGGGGTGGTGTCGTTTGTCAGGGAGGGGCCAGTGACATTGGGGGCAGCTGGCGGCGTGGTGTCCACAGTGACCGTCAGATGTTGGGAGGGAGAGGAGACATTGCCGGCAAGATCAGTCTGGACGGCTGTGAGAGTGTGGGTTCCTTCTAAGAGTGATACGTCTATGGAGAATGCGCTGCCGAATACAGTAGCGGTCGTATCGGACATAGGATTCCCCGCGTTATACAACTGTAAGATTGCTCCAGAAAAGAAAGGTCACCACTTCGGCAGTCTCCCAAGGTTATGGCTGATGTCCGATGCTTTCAGGGAAACTTGGACAAGGCGATCAATGTTTCGCCACTCCACTTCAGGATGATCGTTTTTTGTCTCATTTGACAAGCGTTGCGTTGACTCAGCCAGTGTCTGAAGATTGCGGAGCACCGCATCCTGTATGAGCGTCGATCTCATGAAGGCATCCCTGTCATTGCCCGCATATTGCTCAATGCGGGAGACACATTCCAAAACATGGCTCACATGAACCTTGTCGTCCCTCATAACTGAACAGCCTCCCTCAGCACTTGGTCCCGTACGGCAGGATGCAGCCCCTCCGGTTCCGCCACATCCACCCTGCATCCGAGAATTTCCTGCAAGTCTGCGAGCAACCCCCCGGGAAAGAAGGGGGACGTGTCCATCCCCGCCTCCACGAGTATGTCCGCATCACTGTCCGGGCGGGCGTCCCCGTGTGCTCTCGACCCAAAGACGGACACTCTTTCGGCCCCGTGTCTGCGGGCGACGGAAAGAATGGCCTCCCGTCTCTTTCTGACAAGCTCATCCAATGGCATGGCACACCTCCTTGTCTGTATTGTTTTGAAGATGATTGATCATCCTTTCGTTTTTTGTTGGTTGCGGTTTGCTGTTTCGCCTGATCTTCACGGATTTGTCTCCATCATCTGAAGGTGTTTGAAAACGCCCCTGCCCGTGCCCGAAATTGGGCAAGGGGCACAGACAGAGTTTTCAAACACCCTCTGCACGGATTATGGTCAGGAAGGGATTTCCGGATCCTTTTCATGACCGATCCTTCCTCACGATGTGGGACAATCTTGCAAATTGTCCGGTCCCGGATCAGGCCCCACCTGCCGGAAACCCGGACCTCGCATTCAGGCATGAGTCTCATGGCCATTCTTTCTTGCCGGCATCACCGGAGGCCGCCTGACAGATTGCGGGCCTTGGTCAGTTCGGCCTTCCACCGCCGCCTGCTCTGACTGTCCCTTTTCGTCTCCAGAGTTCTCAAATGGACCAGCACGGCCACGGCAAACGGATTGTCGGATTCTTCAAGCTCCCTCATCCGCTTTCTGTAGTCGAGCAGCTTGACCATCCGGAAACTGAATTCCGTCTTACATTTCCACAGTTCATGGGAGTAAGACGAGGGCCGCCACTTGGAATTGTCATCCGCAAGCACTTGCCAATCGCCAGTTGGTCGGTCATCAGCGTGACGGCCGTCACCCCTTCCTGAAACAGAGCGCCCAGCCGCAGATCGGACTCAGTTCAGCTTCGCCTCAAGTCTTCTCAGAATCTCCTTCAAGTTCTCGGTCTCCTCCGCCTCAAGCGTCTTTTCCGAATGTGCGGACTCCCCAAGTATCCGTTGCGCCATCAGAATCTCACCGATCAGCTTTCCCCTTTCCATCCCGGCAACAGCGGTGACACGGGGACGCTCCCTCTCAAAAATGCGCCGCAGATCATCCATCTCCCTAGTTCGCAGCTCCTCCGGGGAATGGGTCTGATGTCCAAGCATCCGCTGGGCCATCAGTATCTCACCAATCACTCTCCCCTTTTCCATCACAGGCTCGGTGACCCTGACATGTGCATGCTCCTCCTCGAAAATGCCCTTCAGCTCGTCAATTCTCTTCTCTCGCAGATCTTCCGGGGAATGGGCCTGACGTCCCAGCATTTCTTGGGCCATCAGAATCTGACCGATCAGTGTCCCCTTTTCCAGTCCGATACGCTCGGCAGTTGTCACATATTGCATCTTACGTTCCTCCTCGAATTTTGCAAGTTCCCGCTGATAATCCTCCTCCAGCTCCCTCGGCAGGACCATGATCCAGTCAATGAAGCGGTACAAGTTGATGATGTCGTCCCTCTCAAAGCCCCGATCATACAGCGCCTTGGTCAGCTCGACCTTCCACCGCCGTCTGCTCCGACTGTCCCTTTTGGTCTCCAGAGTCTTCAGATGGACCCGAACGACCACGGCAAAGGGATTGTCCGACGCCTCGAGTTCCCTTGTCCGCCTTTTGTAGTCAAGCAGCTTGACCATCCGGAAGCTGAATTCCGTCTTACACTTCCACAGTTCATGGGAGTAAGACGAGGGCCGCCACTTGGAATTGTCATCCGCAAGCACAACCAGACTCGCGACCGGGCGCTTGTAAAGGTCGTGAATCCTGTAGTTATACACAAAGGTCCTGTGCGGGAAAGTTTTCTTTTTTTGGGCCTGCACCTCGACATGGGCCAGAACCCATGCCTCGTCGCCGTTTTTCTTCCACACTTTGAAAAGCCTGTCCGCAAGCAACCCTTCTTTCACTTCGGCCTCGCGGGTGATTCTCTCCAGCTCTTTGTCCAGAGGGACGTAGCCTCTCTCCCAGTCGATTTCGGCTGCTATGTCGGGAAAGAAGAGTTCCGTAAAATGTCTGAAATATATGCCCAGAATTGTCTTCCACGGGGAATCGTATTCCTCGTCCTGCTTGCCGGGTTTTGCCATTTTCTCACTCCTGTCTGTGGGGTCAGTTCCGAATCTGATGTCAATGGATAACAGATTATCCGGGAGATGTCAATACTTTCACACTTTTCATCGGCCATTTTTTCCCTGCCCCCACGCCCGGTTCGGATTGCCAAATCCGAACCGCCATGGCCGCCGGATTTGGCAATCTCGCCGGGAGCGGCACGGGGGTTGCCGAATATTTGCAAAACTTGATCCGAACCGCCATGGCCGCCGGTCTGCCTGCTCAATCCATATCGTCGCCAAGCTTTGCAGATCTTTTGATGTCATCTCATGCCAATTGTCCGGCAAATCTTCAATGGGTTCCCATTTGTATGAATTCATGCTTTTCCCTCTTAAGTTTGTAGTTCCGCCTTTAGGCGGTGTCACACCGCCTAAAGGCGGAACTACGAACTTTGTTCTTCATGGCAACAATGGATTCTATGTTAAAGCTGAAAAAATGTGCCATCCTTCAAATTTTTCCCGGACCAGAAACCCGGCTCACACGGAGTCCTGCTCCAAGCCTGTCATCATCGGGTATCCAAGCCCTCTTTCTGTCATTTGTTCATTAAAAGCCGGAGAATTGGCTTCAATCTTCCGCATGGCGAATCGGTCATAGACTTTCTCGCCGCAACTCGGGCATTCGTGAAATTCTAACGACGGAACGGTGTATGTCTGGTTTTGAAAGTTGCCGATCCAGTCTTTTCTCACCTTCCTGATTTTGTCACTGTTGCATGACGGACAAATTGTAATCTGTATCGTTTGATCCATTTTTTCGGTTATGCTCGATGATCAAGTTTTTTCTGCCAGGCTTTTTTCCGGAATCGGATCAGAAAACTGGATCATTGAGTTATATTGATCTCTTGGAAGAAATAAGGAAATAATAAGTCTCGTTGCCAGCTTCACGGACAAGCTTGCCTTTGGAGTAAATGACAAGCCCATCAAGGTTCGTGCTTTGAATGACGTAAAGATATTCTTTTCTTTGTTTCCGAAACGGACTGCGTGATCGGATTTTCTTGTAAATTGCCACTGCGTTGAGAATGGATTCAGCCTCATCAAGCTCTGTGAGTCCGTCGGCTTCCATTTCCAATCGCGCCTTTTCACTGAACATGTAACGCCCCGAAAGAACCGCTCGTTTGATTCGTACCAGAGTATCGTTCATCAACATTCCTCTGCAAATTCGGCCAGCGGCCAGCGGTCAGCGGCCAGCGGCCATGGGCAAGCGTCCACAGGCATCATTCCTCGCCTGTCGCCGCTCGCCCCTCGCCTCAGACCAATCATTTGATCAACTGGTTCATCTCAAAGATCGGCAGACATATCGAAAGCACGATGAACCCGACGGTCGCGCCCATCACCAGGATCATCACCGGTTCCAGCAGGGAGGTCAGGCTCATCACGGTGGACTCCACCTCGCGTTCATATACATCCGCTATCTTGTTCAACATGGTCTCCAGTTGCCCGCTCTGCTCTCCCACCTGAATCATCTGGATGGAGAGGCTCGGAAAGATATCCTTTTCGGAGAGCGAAACGCCCAGTCCCTGTCCCTTTCCGACTTCCTTTGCCGCGTCTGCAATCGCTTCTGAAAGGATCGCATTGCCCACAATGTTTCTCACAATCTCCAGCGCGGCCAGCATGGAGACGCCGTTTTCCAAGAGCGATCCCAAGGTTCGGGTGAATCGGGAGACAGCCAGCTTCTTGGCCAGCCTCCCGACAACCGGCAAGGCCAGTATCCGCTTGTCCAGGAAATACCGTCCCTTTTTCGTCTTTTTGATGTTGCCGATGAGCATGACGACTCCCCCGATCAGAATGAGGATGGCCCACCAATACGATTTGAAGATGTGGCTGAGATTGATCAGGAACTGCGTTGAGACCGGAAGGGTCTTGTCCATGCCCTCAAAGATCGAGGATATGCTCGGCACAATGAATGTCAGCAGAAAGAACAGGACCATCACACCGATGCACGACATCAGGACCGGATAGGCCAAGGCCGCTGTGATCCGGCTTTTCAATGCCTGCTGTTTTTCGGTGAGATCGGCCAAGCGGTCCAGAACGATCTCCAATGTTCCCGATGATTCCCCCGCAGAGACCATGTTGATGTAAAGCGGGGAGAATATCCCGGGATACAGGGCCAAGGATCCGGCAAACGTGTTCCCTTCCACCACCGAATCCTTGATGTGCGCCAAGCTCTTCTTGAATGCCGGAGACCGGGTTTGGGGGATCAGGGTGTCAACGGCCGATACCAAGGGGAACCCCGCACCCACCAACGTGGCCAACTGCCTTGTCAGCATCGCGACATCAGACGCCTTGACACGGGCGAACCAGTGGATTTCCTTGGAGAACCGGGGGGTCTCCCTTTTTGCAGCAGATGCCTTGTCCGCCTCCTTTATGGAAACCGGATATATCTTGGACGTGCGAAGCTTCTGGCGGGCCGCAGAAGAGCTCTCCGCGTCCACGATGCCGGAGACGGTCTTGCCTTTCAAATCAAGAGCGGTGTATTCGAATACTGGCATTTTTGTCGCTTGTCAAAGTGAGATTAATAGGACTTTTAAGTTAATGTTGCCCGAGACAAGAAACTAAGTTTTTTCAAAAAACTCAGCTGAGTACAGGACAAAAAAAGTGATCAAGGAAAGAAACCCGGCTTTTTCTTGCAGTTGGGGAGTCGGCCCGTCTGAGAAAAAGCCGGGTTTCTCGCTGTGAAAAGAAACCCGGCTTTTTCTTGCAGTTGGG
>JAOZRQ010000660.1:0-3298 GCA_029940115.1 Desulfobacterales bacterium | reverse complement strand
CTCACAGCAACCATGAAACAGAAAACCCGATGTGACGAAGCGGTAAGTCACAATCTGTAAGTCGCTTACAGCTTGCAACTTACAGCTTCTTGAAGGAACACCATGGAGAAAGAGAACTATTACCTGCTTCTCGAACTTTCTGTTGAGCCTGCGGAAAAGGACCCCCATGTCATTGAGGAGGCCATAAAGAAGAAACAGGCCGAGTGGAGTCGGTACCGCAATCATCCCACAAAGGCCATCCATGCCAAACGATATATCGGCCTGATCCCTGAAATCCGAAAGGTGATGACGGACAACGACCTCCGTCAGAAGGAGGCTTGGAACGCAAAGGAATTGCTCCGGCAGGATGAGGAGGCGAAGTTTTCAGCAATTGAGAGACACCTCGAAATCCTGATGAGCAAAGGGACGATCACCAAAAAGGAGATGTCCGGACTGGCCAAGATGCATGGCGTCAAAGAGGAGAGAATCCATGAACGGCTGAAGAAAAAGGAGAAGGTTTTCAAAATTGACAGGGAGATCAGACTCCTCATGCAAAAAGGCGCGATCACGGACAAAAAAATCGCCACGCTTGCCAAACGCCACGCGATCGGCGCGAACAAGATCCGTGAATGGGCTGAGATGAAGAAGAAGGCGATCGGCTCGGAGATTGACGAGTACCTTGAGTTTCGGAAAAATGAGGGACATATCACCGAACAGGCCCTGATCCAGCTGGCGCACCTCTACGGCATCGCGGAGGGCGACATTCATATGCGGATCAAATGTCCCATCAGAAAACAGACGGCCCAGTTCAAAAGACCTCAGCCCCTTGACAAGACGCTTGAGAAACTGATCAATGAGAATCTGAAGATTATCGGGAAATCCTCGCTCTATGATTTTCTTGATCTGCCGCCTGACTCGCCCTTGGAGACCCTTCAGCAGAAAGCAAAGGAGAAGGAGACGAATATCCGCAGGATCGGACAGAAAAGCGCGGCCACCACCGCGAGCGGGGCTTTGGCCGGCCACTGCATCGTCCTCTTCAAGTCAAAGGAGAGCCGTCGCGCGTACGACCTGACCCGGAGCCGGATCCATCTCTCCGATTTCAACACAGACATCAACGCCGCCGGGATGGACGGGAAGATTCGGTCAGAATATTTCGACATCCTCATCAAAAAGGCCATGAAAATCGGCATGGATATCGAAGAGGCGGTGGAATATGTCAGGGAATATTGCGACAGGGAGAAGTGGGTCATCAAGGAGAAGAAAAGATGGGTCACCTTGGACAGAAAGCGGCTGACCTTCTTGGAGAAATGGGTCGTCGAACTGAATCCCAAGAAAAAAAGCTTCTGGGTATTCGCGGCCGCGGTTTTTTCCCTGTTTCTCATCATGGGGGGGCTGTTCGTGGTCTCAGGGCGGATCATCCAGGCCAGCCGCATAGAGGCCGCATATGAGCAAACATTGGCGAGCCTGCAAGGCAACCTGGAACTGGAGGCCAAGGAGAAGATTCTGAAGGACTTTCTGGCCCGTTACGAAGAGACCGAATATGCGGCAGGCTTCAGGCAGAAGATCAGAGATATCCGCAAGCAGATGGAACAGCGGGATTTTGAGGCGGCGTTGAAGGAGGCGGAAGGTCTGCATGCGGAAAAAAAATATGAGGATGCCGGCGCGGTCTATGACCGATATCTCAAGAAACATCCCAAAGGCGCACATCTCCGACAGATCAAAGAGAAGATCGCTGAGATCCCCGCGTTGCTGGATGACAGGGATTATGAAAATCTGCTGACGCTTGCGGACGCGCATTACACCGAAAGGATCCGAGCCTATAATGCGTATGTGTCGAAACATCCGGAAGGGAGGCATATCGGGGATGTGAAAAAACTGGTCATCAGCATGCTCGGGGAATATCACACCGCTTTCAGGAAGGAATTGGCCCGGTGTGAGAAGACGCTGGAGTGGGAGAGATGCATCCAACTGTGCGACGAATTCATTGAAAAGTTCCCCGCCACAGGCTATGCCGACGAGGCCGAGGGATTGAAGGTCAAGTACAATAAGAGAATCCAATACCGGGAGGATCTCGGAGATATCCGGAAAGAGGTTGAGAAACAGGTGGCGGATGACATGTTCCCCGAGGCAAAGGAGATCTATTCGGACTATCTGCTCGCGAATCCGGAACTCCCTTCCTATATGAAGAGTATCGTCACAAAGGAGATCGCGGAACTGGAGAGGAGGCACAAGGCATATCTCCGAGAGGAGAAGGAATGGGAATACCTGACCGAGTATTGCAGTGACAGGATGAACAGTCTGACGAACAGGGTGCAACGGGTGGAGAAGTACATGGCGACCTATCCCTCGGGGAGATATGCCGAGGAGGCGGAACTGATGCTGGAACGCTTGACCCATAAGAAGAAGCTGGAAGATGAACGGATGAGAGCCACCCGGACCCAGCGGGAATGGTCCGACGTCCTCGCGTACAGCAAAAATTTGCGTGTGGGTCTGGCGGACAGAATTCAAAGGCTGGAAAAATATATCCGGGAGAACGCCTCCGGGCCATACATCCCGGATGCTTCCGCCATATTGGGCCAGCTGAAACAGGAAAAGGCGTTCCAAGATGAGCGTTCCCGGGCGGAAAGCGCGAACCGCGCCAGAATACAGAAGGAGTTGCAAGACATGCGCTCCCTTGTGAGACAGACCGAGGGGCGGTTTGTCTCAAACGGCAATGGAACAATCACCGACAGAAAGACCGGACTGATCTGGTCAACCCTTGATTCTCTGGCGGACTTGGGCAGATGTGTAGATTATCAGACCGCGCAGGGATATGTGAACCATCTGAACACCGGCGGCTATCAGTGGCGCATACCCACCGCTAATGAGCTGGTGGGGATATACAAGCAGAGCCCCTTTTTCCCCTCTGTCAGCGAAAGATGGTTTTGGAGTGCTGACCTTGTCTGGCACGGGTGGAACAAGAAGGCATATATTGTGACATCCAGGAATGAGACCCTGTGGAACAGAGACCAAGCGGAGTTGTCCAAATGCGGGTCCGTACGCGCGGTGAGGAAGTGAGGCGTGAAACGTGAGGCATGAGGCGTGAAACGTGAGGAGTGAAACGTGAGGCGTGAAACGTGAGGAGTGAGGCGTAATATAAATTGTACATCATGCATCACGTCTCACGTCTCACTCATCACGTCTCACTCATCACGTCTCACTCATCACGTCTCACGTCTCACTCATCACGTCTCACTCATCACGTCTCACGCATCACGCCTCACGCATCACGTCTCACTCATCACGTCTCACTCATCACGTCTCACGTCTCACTCATCAC